>VAZT01000572.1 GCA_005884825.1 Alphaproteobacteria bacterium | reverse complement strand
CGTGATTTCCTGCAAATTGATCTCGCCGAACGCGAGTTGAGGGCGGTCCTCGGGCCAGCGGACGGTGGCATCGTCGACGGTGTCACCTTCATCGGCCAACTGCATGACTATGCGGAACCTGACCGGTTCCTTTGCGACTCGCTCTTTGATCTCGTCGAAAAGAAAGTCCGGACCGCGCCTGGCGGCTTCGGTCTCGTCGAGATATTCATTGCCTGCGACCGGCAGCACCCGATAGCGCCCGTAGCGGCTCACGCCATCCGGGTTGGTAAACTTGAATGCGGACACCGCGAAAAACGACTCCTTCGCAAAGCTGCTCGGAATCGGCTTCGGGATTTGGACAAACGTCATAGCCGCTGGATGCGTGGCAAGAAACTGCTCGATGGCATTCGGGTGCGGCCCCGCGGGGTCGGTGGCAATCAATGCATTTAAGAACTCCACAAGCCCTTCCGCGGTGCGCGCCGGGAAGTCGTCGACCGAATGAGCAATGATGTCGGTGTGAACATGCTCGGCGAGGTGGAAGCGAACCGCAAACCCGCGAGGACTGGCCCCTTGCGGGTCGTTATCGGCAACACTCGGAATTCCCGCGGAGTCCGAAAACCGGACGGTCACCGGAGTGGAGCTACGTTGCAGATGCGGCGCCCGCGTCAGCGAAGCGGCTTCGGAGGAGGCGTAAACGTGCCTTTCAGCAGGACGCCCTTCGCATGCGCGGGTCGGAATCCCGGATGAACCCCACCATTAGCCCTGTCGAACACCTCAATGGTTTCTCGGCTCAAGGCCAAGATTTTTTCGTCCGTCGTCAGGGGCATGGCTCGGTCCTCCCTCCAATGATCCGACCTTTTCCGCCCTACAGGCTCGGCGTGTAGCCCTTGCGGGGGTATTCCTCCCAATATTGGCGGAAGCCGCGGTGGGTGGATTCCTGGTGCGGGTGCGCGCGCAGTTTGTCGACGTCGATGTCGATGCCGAGGCCGGGCGCGGTCGGCAGATCGATCCAGCCGTCATGCAGGGTCAGGGATGTGGTGGAGATTTCGTGGCAGACGTCCTGGAAATTCACGAAATATTCAGTGATGCGAAAATTCGGCATTACCGCCGACAGGTGCACGGTCGCCGCGAGGCCGACGAGCGTGCTGTTGTAATTGTGCGGCGACATGACGACCGCCTGCGGCTGCGCCATTGCGGCGATGTCGAGCATTGCGCTGATCCCGCCGACGGCGCAGATGTCCGGGTTCAAAATGTCGGCGGCGCGTTTGGCGAGGCACTCGAAGAAGGCTTCCTTCGAATAAATCGCCTCGCCGGTTACGATCGGGATCGGCACGGCGCGTCGTACCTCGGCGACGAGGGGACCCAATGCCTGGCGCATCGCCCGGACATAGTCGATCGCGAAATCCTCGTCGCGGCGGTCGACAAAGCTGCGCCACGGGCCGGGGAAGGGATCGAATTTCGCCGCAGTGAAGCCCATTGCCTTGACCTGGAGCCCGCGCTCGACCCGCTCCTCGATCGTCGTCCCGCGCGACCAGCCATTGGCGTAGACGCGCACCCGCTCACGCGACGCGCCGCCGATCAGATTGTAGACCGGCAATCCAGCCCGCTTGCCGATGATGTCCCAGGAGGCGATTTCGATCGCGCTCCATGCCGCCATCAGCTCCAACGAGATGCGGCGGATCGCAAAATCCTCGAACATGATCTGGCCGGTGTGCCGGATATTGAAGGCACTGCGGCCGATTACATGCCGCGCCATCGCCTCGATGCAGTCCGCCACGACCTTCTCCTTGCCGTGCGTGACATACGCCTCGCCCCAGCCATAGAGACCGTCCTCCGTCTCGACTCGGCAGAACAACAGATCCTTCGAGCTCCCGGTCCCGAGGATAAAAGTTTCGATGTGCGCGATCTTCATGTCCCCTCCGATGAAGCCTCAGGTCAAGAGCCGAGCCGGCTCGGCCTCCAATGCATCGCGGATCGCGCGAGCCAGCGTCGCAAGCTTATAGGGCTTGCGCAGGATAGGGAAACCGGCTTCCTGCGCGTTTGCGGCCTTTGCATAGCCACTCGTCAGCAGGACGGCAACGTCGGGGTATTCTTCCTTGACCTGTCGCGCGAGCGCCATGCCATCGAGCTCTCCCGGCATGATAATGTCGCTGAACACCAGATCGACGGCCTCGCCTGACTGGAGGAGTTGTAATGCGGCCGCTGCCGATTGGGCGCGAAATACCCGGTAGCCGAGCTGATCCAGCAACATGCCGGCGGTTTCCTGCACCTCGGGATTATCCTCGACCAGCAAGACCTTTTCGCCTCCCCGTGGCGTATCCCCCTCTGTGACCCCTCGTTCGCTGAGCGGGCGATGGCTGCGCGGCAAGTAGAGGGTCACGGCAGTGCCGTTTCCGAGCTTGCTGGCGATTGTTACAGTGCCTCCCGATTGGCGGGTGAGGCCGTAAACCTGCGACAGCCCCAATCCAGTGCCCTTGTCCAGTTGCTTGGTCGTAAAAAACGGCTCGAACACCTTCGGCAGGATGTCCTCTGCTATTCCGCACCCGGTATCCGTTATTGTCAAAGCAACAAATTCGCCACGGATGGCATCTGGCGCGTCCTCTGGCTGCACCCGTGTATTCTTAGCCGTGATTACGATCGTCCCGCCGTCGGGCATCGCGTCTCGGGCATTGACGACCAGGTTGATCAGAGCGAGCTCCAGTTCATGAACGTCGACCGCGACGGGCCAGATACTGCGCCCGATATCGATCACCAGCGCGATATCGCCGCGGGCCGAACTCACAAGCAGATCGCGGAACTCTGCGAGACGCTGGCGCAAGCTGACGACCATCGGGTTGAGGGCCTGGAGCCGAGAAAAGGCGAGCAGCTGGCGTGTGAGCCTTTCACCGCGTGCCGCCGCAAGCTCGATCGCTTCGACCGAGCGTAGATTTCTCGTATCGCTCAGCCGCTCCTTCAGTATTTGAGCGTTGCCGCTCACCACCATCAGCATATTGTTGAAGTCATGCGCTATGCCGCCGGTCAGCTGTCCCAGCGCCTCCATTTTTTGCGACTGGGCGAGCTGGTCTCGGGCGCGCTGCAGTTCCGCCCTCGCTTCATGGCGCTCGGTGACGTCGCGCATGATATTCGCGAACCCGATGAGTCTGCCTTCCTCGTCGCGGATCGCATCGATCACCACGGCCGCCAGGAACAAAGATCCATTCTTGCGAACACGCCAGCCGTCGTGTTCGTAGGTTCCCGAGGCCGCGGCCATCGCGAGCGCGCGTTCGGGAGCGCCGGCCGCTCGATCCGCAGCTGTATAAAAACGGGAGAAATGGTGGCCGACGATTTCCGCTTCGGTATAGCCCTCGATGCGCTGCGCTCCGGCATTCCAGCCCGACACTACACCGCGCGCATCGAGCCTGATCAGCGCGTGATCTGTTGCGGCTTCAGAGAACAATCGGAACTGCCGCTCGCTTTCGCGTAACGCCTCCGCGGCCAGCTTCTCGGCGGTGATGTGACGGCCGATCAAATAGATCACTTCGTTCTCTACCGTCAGCGTCCAGGCGAGCCAGCGCCACGAGCCGTCTTTGTGGCGAAAACGGTTCTCCATGCGGACGGTTGGAACACCCTCGGCGAGCCGCCTGCGGCCAGCCATTGAATGGGCCGCATCGTCGGGATGCCGCAGCTCGCTGACATGCATCCGCTTGATTTCGTCCTCGCTCCAGCCGAGCAGTGCGGTCCAGGCGGGATTGACGCTGGTGAAATACCCTTCGAAGTTGGAGACGCCGAGCAGGTCCTCCGACACTTGCCAGATGCGGTCGCGCTCGAGGACACGTTGCGCGATCTCCGCCTCGAGCCTGTCGTTGAGGAGACGCAGAGCCTCCTCTTTGCGGACGCGCTCGGTCGTTTCGATGCAGGTCGTGAGGAT
>VAZT01000507.1 GCA_005884825.1 Alphaproteobacteria bacterium | reverse complement strand
GAGCGTGTAGCAGGCGGTCGAGGGCGTTGGTGATGCCTTGATAGAGGCGATCGAGCGGCGATCGCTTGTGTTGCGAAAGAGCAGCGTCGCCGGCAACCGGTTGCAGAAGGCCGGCGGTCAGCGGGGCATAGACGCGGTCGAACATCTTTAGGAAGATCAGGCAGACCGAGTAACCCGGGGCTGGCAAGCGATAGCGGCGGGAGCGTGGCAGCTTCTCGACCAAGCCTTTGGCGCGCAGTTTGGAGAGATCGTAGCGTAGGGCGGCCAAGCTGTATTGCTCGCCGCGGCCGCCCAGGGCGGCGGCGACGTATGGATGGATTTCGCCGGTGCTGAAAGTGTTGGCGGCTGGGATTTGGGCGAAGCGGACCAGGGCGTGCATCAAAGCCAATTGTCGAGGATTTTCCAGCTTGAGACCGGGGATACGTTTGCCGGAGGGGGTCAGGGTCGGGCGTGCAAGCCGTTGCAGGTGTCGTTCACGCCATAGTCGGTCACGTTGTTGGTGGCCGCCTCGGTCCTCAACATCAGGTGGTCGCGCACGTACTGCTTGATGAAGCCGTTGCGGTAATGGCTGCGGATCACCGGGTTGGGCAGGTGCATGTCTTCGATGTCGGTTTGCAGCTTGCCGCGGTACTGCTTGGTGATTTTGCGGCCGAAGATGACGGTGATCTTGTTCGGCTGGCCGATCGTGCGGTTGGCGTCGAGCAGTCGCTCGCCCAGCTTGTCGAGTGCGGCTCGCCGATGAAAGATCAAGTTGTCGCAGAATTCGACCTGTGAGAAGAACAGCCGATGCTGGCAGCCCGCTTGTGTGCGCTCTCGTTCGCTGAAGAACGGGGTGAAGCGGGCGAGCCATTTCTGGCCGCAGCTTGACAGATCCTCGGCCGTCAGGGTGTCGGCCAGCTCCTGGAGACGTTCAGGTGTGCTGCAGCGTAGAAAAGCATTTGAGCACTGCTGGAAATCGAGGTCCTCCTCACGCATGCGGTTGGCCAGCCAGTGATGTTGATTGAGACAGACCCGCGCCGAGAACGGCAGGTACGGGCACATGCGAACGAACATGCGGCCCCAGCGCCGGTCGTTGACATAGAAGTTGTATTGCACGACCCAGCGGTCGGCGATCTGAAGGTGCCACCGGTTCACCCTCCTGTCGCCGATTGCCGTCATGATCCGTGCCGGCTCTCTGGCTTTGAGGATGACTACGACCTGATCCGGCCGGGCGCCCCGGAAGTAGGGCTCGACGAATTCGTCGCGGCGACCCTTTGGCGCCTCAATGACTGGGGCATTCCATCGGTCGGCCTCTTCCTTCACCCAGTCTTGGAATTGTTCGGCGGCGCCGCGCAGCACATCTCGGCTGACCGGATAGACCCGCCGGTAGGTGTCGAAAAAGCCGACCACCCGCTCGGGCTGCTGAAACGGCTGGATCAGGCCGTTGAGCAGGATACGGTCGAAGCAGCGATAGCCGAAGCGAATGCTGTCCCTGTGATGTTCGTAG
>VAZT01000506.1 GCA_005884825.1 Alphaproteobacteria bacterium | reverse complement strand
AACGGGGTCCTTATTCCATGCCGATCCACATCCATCCGGTCAGGCTGAAGTTTTCGAGGCGGCAGGCCGACGATCGTTTGCTCCGTTTGCAGTTCGCGATCATGATCGCGGCCTTGGACGATCAGAAAGCCCGATTTATTGCAAGGGGAGTTCGGATACCCGTTTTTGCCTGGTTCACTTGGTCCAGCGGTCGGATTGGGTATGTCCACGAGGAAAGCGACCGGCGATTTCGGACTCGCTGCTGGAGGGAGATGGGTTCCAACCCTCGGTCCCCCGTGAAGGATCAACTCGTCGAGACGGTTTGTTCGATTTTCCAGAAACTGGCGAGAGGCTCGGGTGCACCACCAACACACCGCGAAGGAAAAGGCAGAAATGCCGCCGGAGGGTGTAGTAATGTAACACCCCTCTGATTTAGAGCTGCCGTTTACGGTGCGGGCGGGGCGCTCTCCATCTCAAACCTCAAGCCACTCCCGGCGCACCTCGCTGTTGCCGGTCAGCTCGGCGGGAGCGCCTTCGAACACGATGCGGCCGTGTCCCATCACGTAAAGACGGCGGGAGATCTCGAGAGCGATCGTCAGCTTCTGTTCGACCAAGAGGATCGCGACGCTGCGGCGAGCGACCTCGGCGAGGAGGGTTGCGACCTGCTCGACGAGCTTCGGTGCCAGACCCTCTGTCGGCTCGTCGACGAGGATTAGATCGGGGTCGCCCATCAACGTCCGGCAGATCGCCAGCATCTGCTGTTCGCCGCCAGATAAGACGCCGGCTGCGGTTTGACGGCGCGATGCCAGATTGGGAAATAGAGCGAAAACGTCGTCGAAGCTCCAGCGCCCGAACACCCCGGCACGCTTAAGGCCGAGCTCGAGGTTCTGCCGCACCGTCAAGCTCGGGAAGATTTGCCGGTCCTCGGGCACGTAGCCAATACCCGCTCGTGCCACGAGATCGGGCCGCAGCCCGGCGATATCGCGCCCACGGTACCGCACGACCCCTTGTGGCGGCACCAACCCCATGATCGCTTTGCAGGTCGTTGACCGGCCGACACCGTTCCGGCCTAAGACGGCGACGATCTCGCCTTCGCCGACCGAAAGGTCGACTCCGTGCAGGATGTGACTCTTGCCATAGAAGGCGTGCAAATTGCGGACTTCGAGCATCACGCGGCCAGAGCCCCGAGATAGGCTTCCTGTACCGCCGGGTTGGCGCGGATCACCTCGGGCGGTCCCGAGGCGATGATCTGGCCGTAGACCAGTACGGTGATCACGTCGGCCAGATCAAACACGACCCGCATATCGTGCTCAACGATCACCAATGTCTTGCCTTGGGTCATGCGCCTGATTAATGCGACGGCATACTCGGTCTCGCTATGGCTCATCCCGGCGGTAGGCTCGTCGAGCAGGATCACCATGGCGCCGCCGGCGATGGTGATGCCGATCTCGAGCGCGCGTTGCTCGGCATAGGACAATAGGCCCGCCGGCAGGTCGCGGCGGCCGGCGAGGT
Source organism: Alphaproteobacteria bacterium (assembly GCA_005884825.1). GTDB lineage: Bacteria > Pseudomonadota > Alphaproteobacteria > ATCC43930 > CGMCC-115725 > AP-15. The sequence continues at coordinate 1,167 of VAZT01000506.1, read as the reverse complement.
TCAGAGCCTCCAGCAGCTGCTCGCTCGCCTCATTGAGCCGCCTTTGCTGCCCGAGCGCGTGCCAAAACGAATACTTGTAGCCCTGGCTCCACAAAAGGCTGCACCGGATGTTTTCGAAGACGGTCAAGCGGTGGAAAATCGAAGTGATTTGAAAACTCCGCGACAGGCCTAACCGGTTGATCCGGTGCGGCGGCAGATTGTCGATCCGGGTACCGTTCAGCGCGATCACACCCGAGCTCGGCGCGAACCGGCCGCTGATCAGGTTGAACAATGTGGTCTTTCCGGCGCCGTTCGGCCCGATCACCGCGTGGCGTTCGCCGGCCGCGACGTGGAGAGTGACGTCGCGAATGATCTCGGTCTGTCCGAAAAACTTGTGAATCTTATCGAGGCTGAGAGCCGAGGTGGTCATGATACGTCAGCACGTTCGAGACCGGCATTGAGATCGTCCCACACCCGACGGAACGAAGCTGCTTCGCGCGAGAGCCAAAGCCCGCCAAGGACCAAGCACGCCGCGGCTACCACCCAGGGCATTACAGTGTTCGGGTGGATGGGCCACCCGAACAGGACGAGGCTCTTGCCCTGCGCCTGACCGATCGTCAGGAAAGAGGCGAGTTCAACCAGCCCGACGAAACCGGCGAGCGTGGCCAGACCCGGTAACAGCAAGCGAAGGTAGGGTGAGGCGACACCGTGCAACCGCCCGGCGCGCGCGAGCGGCGCGTGCGCCAGCAAAATGCCCGCGAGACCGGTCGGTGCGAAGATCACGATCGCAATGAACAGCACGCCGACATAAATCACCCAGGAATTCGACAATAGGCTGAGGCCGCTCTGCAGAAGCGTGATCAGCACGGCCCCGAGCACCGGCCCGGCGAACACGGTCGTGCCGCCGATATAGGCCATCAGCACTGCGCTCGCCGACAACGATCCGGCGACCGCATCAAAGGTCACGATCTCGTATGTGATCGCATACAAGCCGCCGCCGATTCCGGCAAAGAAGCCGGAGAGCGCGAACTGCAGAAACCGGACCATGCGCGGATCATAGCCGATGAACTGGGCACGCTCGAAATTGTCACGGCAAGCGTTCGCCATACGCCCGAGCGGGGTCCGCGTGAGATAGAACATGCCCAATGCCGAAATCAACGCCCACGCGACGATCAGATAATAGACCTC
>VAZT01000505.1 GCA_005884825.1 Alphaproteobacteria bacterium | reverse complement strand
ATCGCGACCGTCGAGAACGGCCGCTTCATCCGCCTCGACCCCGACCCTGGCCACCCGACCGGCCAGGCATTGTGCGCCAAGGGCCGCGCGGCGCCCGAGCTTGTCTACCATCCGCAGCGCCTGACGCAGCCGCTGCGCCGCACCCGCCCGAAGGGCGATCCCGACCCGGGCTGGCAGCCGATCGGCTGGGACGAAGCGCTGAACCTGACCGCCGCCGCGATGCGTCGTGCGGCCGAGCAACACGGGCCGCAAGCGGTCGCCTTTACCCTGTCGTCTCCCTCAACCACCGCGATTGGAGATTCCAGCGGCTTTATCCAGCGGCTCGCGAATGCCTTCGGCACGCCGAATGCGGCGATCACGCTCGATATCTGCGGCTGGGGGCGCGCCTTTGCGACGCGCTACACCTATGGTGTCGCCAGCGTCGGAGTGGGCGGCGGCGGCGCGATGCCGGATATCGCGAACACCGGCTGCTTGATTCTGTGGGGTTATAACCCGAGCTACACCCGCCTCACGCACGCGACCGCGACGGTCGAGGCATTAAAGCGCGGCATGCGGCTGATTGTGGTCGATCCGCGCCATGTCGGGCTCGCGAGCAAGGCCGATCTGTGGCTGCGCGTGCGGCCCGGCACCGACGGCGCGCTCGCGCTCGGCATCGCGAATGTCATGATCGAGCGCGGCTGGTTCGACCGCGATTTCATCCGCGAGTGGAGCAATGGGCCGCATCTCGTGCGCGCCGACACCGGCCGGCTGCTGACCGAGGCGGACGTTGCGACGGATGGCGATGCGCGCCGGCTCTTTGCGTGGGATCAGCGTGCTGCGCGGCTGGTGGCGTACGACACCGCGACCGGACAATATGCCGGACAATATGCCGGCCAATATGATGGAAGCACGGCTAGCCTCGCGCTTGACGGCGAATACCGCATCAGCACACGCGGCGGCGAGGTCGTCTGCCATCCGGCTTTCGAGCTCTATGCCCGCCTGTGCCGGCAATACCCGCCCGACGCCGTCGAGGCGATCTGCTGGATTCCAGGCACGCAGGTCGAAGAGGCGGCGCGGCTGATCTGGCACTCGCGCCCGGTGTCCTATTACGCGTGGAGCGGCCACGAGCAGCACGCCAACGTGACTCAGACGGCACGCGCGATGTCGCTTCTCTATGCGCTGACCGGCAGTTTCGACCAGCCCGGCGGCAATGTGCTGTTCGCGGCGCCGCCGTCTGCGCCGGTTACGGGCGACGATCTGCCCGCGGTCAAAGGCATGGCCAAAATACTCGGGCTGGACGAGCGCCCGCTCGGGACGGGCCGCTGGAAATTCTACCGCACAGACGATCTCTACCGTGCGATCCGCGAGGGCCAACCCTATCCGGTGCGGTGCGTCGTCGGCTTCGGCGCGAACATGCTGCTCGCGCATGCCGATGGCATGACCGGCCGCGAGGCGTTGAAGCAGCTCGATTTCTACACGCATATCGATTTGTTCATGAACCCCACGGCCGAGATGGCGGATGTCGTCTTGCCGGCCGCCTCGGCCTTCGAGCGCGAGGGCCTCAAGCTTGGCTTCGAGATCAGCGCTGAGGCGCAATCGCGCGTCCATCTTCGGCCGGCCATCGTGCCGCCGCCCGGCGAGGCCCGCTCGGACACCGCGATCATCTTCGACCTCGCACAGCGATTGGGCCTCGGCGACCAGTTCTGGAGCGGCGACATCGACGCCGCGTACCGCCACCAGCTGGCGCCGCTCGGACTGAGCCTCGAAGAAGCGCGGGGCACGCCGGGGGGCGTGCATGTGCCGCTCGAGACCTATCACGCCAAGCACGCCGGGCCCGATGCCAAGGGGGCGCCGTGCGGCTTCGCGACGCCATCGCGCAAGGTCGAGCTTTATTCGCAGACCTTTCTCGAGCACGGCTACCCACCCCTACCTGATTTCGAGGAGCCGCCGGTCGGCCCGGTGGCGCGGCCCGATCTCGCGGCGCGCTTCCCGCTCGTGCTGACCAGCGCGAAGTCGACCTTGTTCTGTCAGACGCAGCAGCGCGCGTTGCCGAGCCTGCGCAAGCGCGCGCTCGACCCGGAGGTCGAATTGCACCCGAGCGCGGCCGCGTCGCGTGGCATCACCATCGGCCAGTGGGTGGCGATCGAGACTCCCGAGGGCAGCGTGCGCGCCCGCGCGCGCTTCAACGACAATCTCGACCCGCGCGTCGTCGTCGGCGAGCACGGCTGGTGGCAGGCCTGCCCGGAGCTCGGCGCGCCGGGCTATGAGCCCTTCGCGGCCACCGGCGCCAATTTCAACCTGCTGATCGGCACCAAGGCGGTCGACCCGGTCAGCGGCACCGCGTCGCACCGCTCCTATCTGTGCGAAATCCGGCCGGTTT
>VAZT01000504.1 GCA_005884825.1 Alphaproteobacteria bacterium | reverse complement strand
CGCTGGTGCTGCGCCAGGTGCCTTTACGCGGCTCGGATGGGGAGATCACCGGCTATGTCGACCTGGTCAGCGAGCGCGCCTACCGCTACCGGCCGGGTCAACCCTCCGACCTGATGCCGCTGCCCGACAATTTCTGGGAGCAGGAACGGGCGACCCGCGCCGGCCTGGTCGAGAAACTCGCCGATTTCGACGACACTCTGCTCGAACAGCTCCTCGAAGAGGTCGAACCGCCAAAGGAGGAGATCTACAAACACCTGACCCGCACCCTGAAAGGTGCACAGGTCGTGCCGGTGTTTCTCGGCTCGGGGCAGGCGGACTTTGGCATACGGCGGCTGTGGAAGGCCCTGCGCCACGAGGCGCCGGCGCCGGAGGAGACCGCAGAACGGCTGGGCATCGCTCCCCAGGGCGAGCCCTTGGCGCAGGTCTTCAAGACCTATCACCTGCCGCACACCGGCAAGCTCTCATTGGTTCGCGTCTGGCGCGGCGCGATCTCCGAGGGGATGGTGCTGAGCGGCACCCGCGTCGCCGGCGTTTTGCGCCTGGTCGGCGCTCAGCAGGAGAAGGTTCCCGCCGCTCAGTCAGGCGAAGTCGTCGGGCTGACGCGAATGGAGGAGATCGCCACCGGCACGATCCTGACCCCATCCGGCAAGGCAGCGCCATTACCGCAGCCGGAACGGCCGCAGCCGGTTTACGGTCTCGCGATCACCTCGGAGCGGCGCCAGGACGACGTCAAGCTGACCGGCGCAATCGGCAAGCTGATCGAGGAAGACCCCACTCTCGAACTCGAGCAGAATGCCGATACCCAGGAAATGGTGCTGTGGGGCCAGGGCGACATTCATCTGCAGATCGCGATCGACCGCCTGCGCACCCGCCACAATCTGGCGGTCAACGGCAGGCGCGCCGCGGTCCCCTATAAGGAGACGATCCGGCGCGGGGCGCAGCAGCATTCCCGCTTCAAGCGTCAGAGCGGCGGGCATGGACAGTTTGCCGACGTTACGATCGAGGTGAAGCCACTGCCACGCGGTTCGGGCTTCACCTTCACCGACAGCGTCGTCGGCGGCGCCATTCCGCGCAATTACATCCCGGCGGTCGAAGAAGGGGTGATCGAAGCACTTCGCCATGGACCCATGGGCTTTCCGGTCATCGATGCCGCCGTCAATCTGATTACCGGCCAATTCCACACGGTTGACAGCTCGGACCAGGCATTCAAGACGGCGGGACGGCAGGCGGTCCAGGAAGCCTTGCCGAAATGCGAGCCGATCCTGCTGGAGCCGATCGACTCGGTCGAGATCTCGGTGCCGAACGCGTTCACCGCGCGGGTTCAGCGATTGGTCTCGGGACGGCGCGGCCAGATCCTCGGCTACGACGCCAAGCCCGACTGGCCCGGCTGGGACGTTGTCAGCGCGCATCTGCCGCAAAGCGAATTGCATGATCTGATCGTCGAGCTGCGGTCGCTGACCATGGGGGTCGGCAGCTTCGCGCATCAGTTCGACCACATGCAGGAGCTGAGCGGCAGACCGGCGGAGAAGGTGCTCGCCTCGCGCACGGCCGACGCCGCGCAATAGGCAAGATCGCGAAAGCGTGACTTGGCGTCACCGGAAACCGACCCAGATTCCGGGTCGCAACGGTAGCGAGGTGCGGTCGTGTTGATCCGGCGACGAAGAGGCTGGGAGCTTCGCGAGAGTGCGGCGACGCCTGAGGTAGTGTTCCTCGGGCGCCGGGCGGTGATCAAAGCGATTGCGGCCGGCCCGATCCTGGCGCCGACATTGCGCTCGGCCCTTGCGGCGGAGGAAGATCCGTCGGCTGGCCTCTATCCCGCCAAGCAAAACACGCGCTACACACTCGACCGGCCGCTGACCGCTGAAAAGCTGGCGACGACGTACAACAACTTCTACGAGTTCGGCTCGCAAAAATCGATCGCATCCGACGCTCAGGCACTGAAGATCCGTCCGTGGACGGTCAAGATCGACGGGCTGGTCGAGAAACCGCTCACCGTCGACATTGACGAATTGTTGAAGAAGATGCCGCTCGAAGAGCGGCTCTATCGCCATCGCTGCGTCGAGGCGTGGTCGATGGCGGTGCCGTGGAGCGGGTTTCCGTTGGCGGCCTTGCTCGATTTCGCCAAGCCGCTGGGCTCGGCGAAATACGTTCAGATGGAGACGTTTCTCGATGCCAAGACCGCGCCAGGGCAGAAGGAATTCTGGTACCCCTGGCCCTATGTCGAAGGCGTTACGATCGCCGAGGCGGGAAACGAGCTCGCCTTT
>VAZT01000503.1 GCA_005884825.1 Alphaproteobacteria bacterium | reverse complement strand
TGACTGTGGTCGCCCGCAGCGAGGCGCTGCAAAGCGCCTCGCGTGCGGCAGATCACGCTCTGCCAGTCCCCGGGAGTGGGTTGGCGAAACAGGCGCAGCGACGGATACCAGGGACTGTCGTCCCGATCTTGGAGCCAGCGGAAGCAAGCGTCGAAACAGGTCAGCAGCCAAACCGGTTTGCCGAGCGCACCGGCCAGATGCGCGACTGCCGTATCGACGCTGATTACGAGATCAAGGCCCTCGATGAGAGCCGCCGTGTCGGCAAAATCACGTATATCCTCGGTGAAGTCGTGAAGCTGCATGCCGCGCGGCGGGCGAGCCGCCTCGGCCGCCGGCGGACCTTTTTGCAACGAGATAAATTGCACGCCCGATATTTCGCCAAGCAGCGCTAATCGGTCGAGAGTGATCGAGCGGCGACGATCGGCGGCAATCTTGTTCAGGTCGGCCGATCGCCCGCCAGCCCAGCACAGTCCAACCCGCAGGCCAGCAAGACCGGCAAGCCGCGCGCGCCAGTGCGCAACGCCCGCCGGGTCTGCCGTGAGATAAGGCGTTGTCGCCGGAATGGTTTCCAGGGTGGTGCCGACGGCATGCGGCAGGCTCATCAACGCGCACCACAGATCAAAGGAAGACGGCCGGCCGTCCTGGGTGATGATCTCACCGACGCCAGGCAGCCGGGACAATAATCTCACCAGGGACGGTTGAACCGCGAGGATGGTGCTTCTGGCACGCGCGGCAATCTGCGGAACATAACGACAGAACTGCAACGCGTCGCCGTGGCCCTGATCGGAGAGCAGTAGAATGACGCGGTCCCCAATCTCCTCGCCACGCCAAGCGGGCACCGGGAAAAGCGGGCCCAGCCCGACCATGCGCCCAGTCTGCCAGCGCCACTCAAACTCATTCCAACCTTCCGCGAACTGCCCCGCCAACAGCAGCGCCTGGCCAAGGGCTACGCGCCATTCAGGAACCTCGGGCCGGAGGCACAATGCCGTGCGATAGCTCGCCTGGGCTTCGGCAGCACGCTTAAGATGATAGAGTATCTTGCCGAGATTGTAATGAGCGAGCGCATCCTGCGGTTGGAAACGCAACACCGTGCGGACGCTCGCCTCGGCTTCCTCGAAGCGCCCGAGATAGTCGAGCACAGTTGCGAGTTCGTTGTGCGCGTTGGCAAAGTCCGGCTTCACGCGCACTGCCTCGCGCAAGCTTGTCTCGGCCTCGTCCAGGCGGTCGAGATTTCTCAGCGCTCTGCCGCGATTGGTTAATACCTGCGGAATGTCGCCCCTGATCGCGAGCGCGTGATCATAGCATGCCACTGCCTCCTCGTAACGCTCGCGTGCAGCCAGTCCACGACCGAGCTCGTTCCAATACCTCGGGCGTCGGGACGCAAACGCATATCTGATGTTTTTCACGAACAGAGCGGGCAAGGACCGGGGAGCCCGCGCGTGCCGCAGCACACGCTGAAAGATCGCGCCGACGCCACTCCCCGCCGTTAATTCATTTCGTTGAATCGGTAACGGAACCATCCGAACATTCCCCGGATCATCACAAGACGGCGCCTACAACGGCCACTTCGGCAGTACCAGACACCCCGGAAGGATCAAAACTGACAGCGCGTCGATGTCGCCGCACACCCGATAAAAATAGGGCAATCTCTGGCGCCGAGCACGTCTTCCGCTCGACCGAGCTGAACCTCGGAGGAATCTACTTCATCGAGCCAAGTAATAACAATCTCATTTGCGCGTCTACCTATGAGAGGATGCGGATTTGGTGTCGATCAGCGGCGGATGGGATGCTGTTCAGCGTCGATGCAGACCTTTATTCCGGGGCAACTCCACACCCGGCAGCTGCGTTCGGATGGTCCGTGCGGACCAGACAACGCTCGCCTGGCTATCCCGGACTGTCTCTCATTATTGGGCGAACACGCCTTCAAATTCCTCACGGATAGGTCTAGAATTTAATTGAGTCATCGCGAACCCTTCAGGATCGCGACACCGGGCGGAGCTGTTTCGAGATGTCGGATTTTTCCAAAACCCGATACACCAACGTCTTCGCCACTCCGCTCGTCACGCATGTTTGGGAAGACGGACCGGAACTCAATGCGCTATTGCGCGAGCGCATCCTGGCGCATGAGGCGGAGAGCTGCGGCGTTGCCAAGTCGAACTGCGGCGGCTGGCATTCCGAAACTGGGCAGCTCGAATTCTGCGGCGATGCCGGGC
>VAZT01000502.1:4764-6802 GCA_005884825.1 Alphaproteobacteria bacterium | reverse complement strand
AGCCGCCGGCGGACGCAGCGCAGGTGCAATTGAAGCCGGTTGCGGCGACGGGACCGCCGGTCAAGGGCAAGGCCAAGGGGCAAGGGAGGTAAGCGATGAAGCGGCTGACTGTCGTTTGTCTGAGTGCGGTGTTGGCCTCATCGATGGCCCCGGACGCGTTCGGCTGGGGCGCGGTTCACGGCGCCTATGGCGGCGCCGCCTATCGGGGTCCGATGGGCGGCACTGCCGTTCGCGGGCCGGGAGGCGCCGCCGCTTATCGCGGCCCGGCGGGCGGCGCCGCCGTTCGTGGGCCCTATGGCGGAGCTGCCGCTCGCGGACCCTATGGCGGGACCGCGTATCGCGCGCCCGGCGGCGCCTACTATGGCGGAACCGGCTACCGCGGGGGTACTTATTACGGCGGCACCGCCGTCGGCGTGGGCGCCGGCGTCGCGGCCGGTGTGGCGGTCGGCGCTGCAGCCGGCGCCGCGGCCGCGTCCTCACCCTACTATTATCCGCCGCCGCCTTACTATCAGCCACCGCCGTGGTAGCGGAGCCTCCATTATAGGACCGAGATGACCGACCTGCTGGGAAGCCAGGGAAGACGGGATCGCCTGGCTGACGCTCAATCGACGGATCGGCTGAACGCGTTCTCGCCGGCGATGCTCGAGGTTTGGGTGAGGCGCTGCATCGCGAAACGATGACCCTCCCCGGCGCATCGCCGACGGGCCCCGTCATCCTGCAAAGGGGACGAACGACATCACTCAGAAGAGGGGGACGTAGCAACAATGGCTGCCATCGGCCGTCCTATCGTGACGCTTGCTGCTGAAGTGGTGGGCTACTCGAGGCTGATCCGGGCGGATGAGAAGGGCGCTCTCGAACAGCTGAAGGCACATCGCGATCAATTCGTAGATCCCAAAATCGCCGAGCATTCTGGTCGGATTCTGAGGGCGACCGGCAATAGTCTACTCGTCGGGTTCGAGAGCCCGGCTGAGGCGGTGCGGTGCGCTGTCGAGCTGCAAAGCGGCATGATCGACCGCAATATCCAGACTTTACCCGACCGGCGGATTACTCTCCGCATTGGGGTCGCTATTGATCAGGTGACCGGTAATGGCGACGATTTGGTAAGCCGTGCCGTCGCTGCATTGCCCAGGGACACTCTCGCAACCCTAATCAGACCTGGTGCTGGGGTCTACGGCGAGGACGGCAACATAGCCGTGCGGCTGGCAGCATTGGCTGAACCGGCAGGCATTTGCATTTCTGGCGCCGTCCGGGACGCCATTCGTGACCAGCTCCCATATGAGTTTAAAGACATCGGAGAACAGAACCTCGAAATCCGCGCAGCGCCGGTACACTGCTATGCTATGAACGCGGACACGCTGGCATCCGGTCCGCGCCTCGCGGCGCAAAACCAGCAGCGCCGACCCGTGAGCTTGCGAAATGCCGCCGTCGCAGTGGGCGTGCTTGCTACGGTTGGCGTCTGGGGCGCTGCATTGTGGGCGTGGCTCGCCACCAACTCGTCGACGGCCCTGGTCCACGCTCCAGCGACCGCGGACGCGCATGTGCCGTCTTCGGCAGGCTGGGCGGCGCCTGCGTTGTCGTCGCGGCAATCCCCGCTGATGAGCATCACGGCGCCTGGCAGCGATATCCAAACACCGGCGGCGCCGCAAACTCCGCTTGCCGGCGGCACGGTGGCGGACAGGAGCATCCAACCACCATCGTCGAGACTTGCCCTATCCGAAATCGGTGAGATCGTGGTCAGAGGCAAACAAGCGCCAGCCGCGCTGCAAACCGCGCCCGACAACGGCACGGGCCCCATCGGAGCTATACAATCGCCCCCGGTTCTTCTAACGCCGAATGGCACAGCCGTAGTCAGGGGTAAACAAGAGGTGTCAGCGCTGCAAATCACGCCCGATAGCGGTCCAGCGGTAATCAGGGGTAACCAAGCACCCTCTGCGCCAGAAATTGCGCCCGGTGGCGCCACAGACGTGGTCAGGGGGACCCGAGTATTTTCACCAGCACCGCTTTCCTCCCGTCCGGATCAAAGGTGATTCGCTCGAAG
>VAZT01000502.1:0-4708 GCA_005884825.1 Alphaproteobacteria bacterium | reverse complement strand
AGCGGCCAAATACCGTGCCACGGCGATCAGGATATGCCGGCCTTGGTCGCTATTGCCCCACTCGCGAAACTGCCGCACGCCCGCCTCGAGCATCTGGTAAGCGTGAAACCCTGCATCCTCGCGAAGGAGCGCATGCGCCAGCGTCGCGATCAACGCCTCGGGCGGGTGAGCCAGCGTAAGATGACGGGCGACAAGGCACGCCGCAGCATCGACCTGTTGCTGGCGGTCGAAGGTGTCGAGCAGAGCGGTGCCGATCTCCTCGATTGTGACGGGCAGGTTGTCGAGCCCGTCGCCGCGCTGGCCTGGCAGCGAGGCCGGCGGCACGTTGAGGTAGCGCGCGAGATAGAGCGCCATGGCCCCGTGGAGCAGGGCGCGCACGGCCTCGACAGGCTCGTCTGCGGCGGCCGCCTCGCTATCGATCCGCTTGAGCGCCTGGTGGACCGCATTGGCGTAGGTGAAGACGTGGTGGGCGGTTTCCCAATCCGAATGCTCGTTGGCGGTGCCAAACCGCGCGACCCTGAGCGCCGCCGCATAGGCGAGTGATCGGCCGAGATCGGCCGAGGAGGCCCCCTCCCCCGCCGCAGCTGTGAGCGCATCGATAATTGCGGCCGGATCGTCGCCGAGAAGGCGCTCGGACAATCTCGTGTGATCCGACCAACGGCTCGCACTGCAGCGGGCAGCAAACAGTCGGGGAAACTCCAGGGCGGCCCGCTGGCACAGGGCGATGAGGTCTATGGGTTGGCGCCAGGCAGTCCTTTCCTCAGCACCGCGGGCTGCCGCCATCTGGCCGACTATGCTCGGCAACACCTCGGCTGCATATTCCCAGCCGATGAGGTCGAGGCACTCGAAAGCCTTGTTGATGAAGTCGAGCGAGTGGCCGCCATCGGCAAAGACCCGGTCAGTCTCGGCCGCAAAGAGGAGATCCGCCAGTGCGGCGGGCGGGGCGCCTCCGGCGATGGCGGTCAGCACAGTACGTTCGGCGGCATCGCGATGCCGCACGGCCACCCAGCGCCGCAGCCAGCGCTTGAGGGTGGCGAGGTCGGGCCGGCTTGCCAGCGGCGCACGCTCTCGGCTCGGGGTTGCACCGTCGCAATCAGCAGCGACACGCCGCGCCCCGTGAAACAGAGCGAGGTGTGTTTCCTCCTCAGAAATAAAGGGTAGAAGCTGGCCGAGCGCGGTCAGGATCGTGAGCCCGGTATCCCAACCGTCGCGGTTGCGGGCGCCGAACAGCGCAGCTTGCCGCACCACGTCCGATGGTGACTGCGCCGCCGCCATTTGTCCGTGCACCGCCTTGGCGATGACGAGGCCGAGATTATGGGCGAGCCCGTCTTCGAGCCGACTGCGCCAATGTCCAACTGGATCGGCGTAGCCAAACACCGGTTTCACCCAGATCTCACCGCCCGCACGGATCTCGACGGGACAACTCGGCACGTCGTCGGCCCACAGATCGAAGGTGCAGCCGCTCGCCAGCGCGAAGCGCGCATGATGCCAGTGGCAGGTCAGGATGCCATCCTCGACGCTGCCCCGTTCGAGCGGGAAACCCATATGGGGGCAGCGATTGTCGAGCGCAAAGACGTGACCGCCCTCCTCCACGAGGAGGATCGGGCGGTGACGGCCATGCACGACGAGCCGCCCTTTGGCTTTCAATTCATCGAGGCTGCCGGCGGGCACGAAATCCGGGGTCGTGGTGTCCATGGGCGGCTCATCCGAGGAATATCGCGTCAGCGCCATTCAGCAAGGGGCGTTCCGCGAATGTCAATCCGGTCAACTAATGCCGCAATCGACCTCCCCGGCGAATGTCAGCACGATAGGCTCACAAGAGCCGGCAATCGTCTTCGATCGGCCGCCCGTTTCTGAGCGGCACCACCTTTGCGGATTCCGACGATGTCGCCCGCTGATTCCGAGATGATGTCGCCCGGCGTTCCGAGATGATGTCGCCTGGCTGGCGGGCGCCTTGCTGGCAGGATTTTTGACAAGTTGCAGGTCGGTGGTCAATCCTGTGGGATCGATCTGGAGCGTCGGCGTCTCAGACTTTCGCCGGCGAGATCGATGCGGTGAGCGTTGTGAACGAGCCGATCGAGGATGGCGTCGGCGTAAGTTGGGTCGCCGATGAAAGCATGCCATTTGTCGACGGGGATTTGGCTGGTGAGGATGGTCGAGCGGCGCCCGTAGCGCTCCTCGAGGATTTCGTAGAGGTCACGACGCGCGCCGGCGTCGAGCGGTTCGAGGCCCCAATCGTCGAGGATCAGGAGCTGGATGCCGGTAAGGCTGCGCAGGATCCGGGCATAGCGGCCATCGCCGCGGGCGAGCGCGAGCTCGGCGAAGAGCTTGGGGACCCTCTGGTAGAGAACAGAGCGGTTGTCACGACAAGCCTTATGACCGAGCGCACAGGCAAGCCAACTTTTGCCGACCCCGGTCGGCCCGCACAGGATCAAATTGTCGTGCGCCTCGATCCAGTCGCCCTTGGCGAGCTTTTGGAACAGCGCGCGGTCGAGGCCGCGCGGGGCTCGGTAATCGACGTCCTCAACAGTGGCCTGCTGGCGCAATCTGGCGTAGCGCAATCGCGCGGTCAGCCGCTTGTCGCGGCGATGGGTGAGCTCACGATCGAGCAAGAGGCCGAGCCAGTCGGCATGGCTGAGTGTGGCAGCCTCACCAGAGGCTTCGAGTTCGGCAAAGGCCTGAGCCATTCCCGGAAGCCCGAGTTGGCCCAACTGGTCAAGCGTCGGATGGGTCAGCAAGATGTCATCTCCTCAGTGGTAGTAGCGCGGTCCGCGGATATTGGGGTGGAGGATCGTCACGCCATTGGTGGGTGGCCGCTGTGCGGCCTGGCGATCGAGCTTGTTGTCGAGGATGGAGCGCACCGAGCCGTAGGTCAGGGTGCCGATCTCGATGGCCCGCGTGGCGGCGGCTTCCAGGCGATCGGCGCCGAAAGGCCGCACCAGCCGCACGATGCCGAGGCAGGCCCGGAAGCCTTGTTCGGGATGCGGCCGGTGCTCCAGGATGAGTTCGCAGAGCGCGGCGGTGGCTGGACCGATCGAAGCGGCCTCGCGGCGAATGCGCTCGACCGTCCAGTCGGCGTAGCGGCGATGGCTCGACGGCATGTGCTCGGACACGGTGGTGTGCCGGTGGTTACCGCTGGCGCGCAGATGAGCGGCAATCCGCTCGCCCTTCAGAAAGATCTCGACGGCTCGCGGGGTTAGGCGCACCTCGACCTCGCTGCGCGCAAAGCGGTGGGGCACGCTGTAGAAATGACCTTCGAGCTCGACGTGGTAATCGACACCAACCCGGCGGACGCGCCATTCGGCAAAGCAATAGGGCTGCGACGGCAACGAGTTGAGGTTGGGCCGGTCGAGCTCTTCGAAGAGCGCTCGGCGGGTGACACCGAGCCGCCGGATCGGGCGTTCGTCGTTGAGTTGCCGCAACAACTCACCGATCGCCGTATTGAGTTCGGCCAGACTATAGAAGCGACGGTGCCGCAGACGGCCGAGAAGCCATCGCTCGATGATCAGCACCGCGACTTCGACTTTCGCCTTGTCGCGCGGCCGCCGCGGCCGTGCCGGCAGGATGGCGGTATCGTAATGGGCCGCCATCTCGGCGTAGGTCCGATTGACCTGCGGCTCGTAGAGGCAGGCTTTGATGACAGCGACTTTGGTGTTGTCCGGCACCAGCAGCTTGGGCACGCCGCCGAGCGCTGCAAAGGCTCGGGTGTGGGCGCCGATCCAGTCAGCTAGCGCCTGGGTCCAGCTCGCCTCGGCGTAGGTGAAGTTGGAGGCGCCCATGACCGCGACAAAAATCTGCGCCGGACGGACCTGGCCGGTGAGCCGATCAACGATCACCGGCACCGTGTCGCCGGCGTAATCGACAAACAGCTTGTCGCCGCCGATGTGAGCTTGCCGCATCGTGACCGACAGTCGCGACGCCCAACCGCGGTACAGCTCGCAAAAGCGCGAATAGCGATACCCCTCGGGGCAGCGTTCGATGTACTCGTCCCACAGCATCGTCAGGGTGACGTGCTTGCGTTTGAGCTCGCGGTGAATCTCAGCCCAATCGGGCTCAAGGTGACGCCGATGGCCCTGCTTGGTGCCGGCTGCCGCGAACAGCGCCGTCTCCAGCGCGCTGTCGGTCATCTCTGCCGGCAAGGGCCAGCTCAACCCGGCAGTCGCCAGTCGCTTTAACGTCAACCGGACAGTCGACGGCGCAACCCCTACTCGGCGGGCTATCTCGTTGAGCCCGACCCCGGCGGTTCTCAACCGAAGCACTTCGCGCACCTGGCGCATCGTTGTCCTCTCTGCCGGCATCCGCTCCCCCGTGCAAAAGCCAAAGGAGCGGACCCTAATCGGGCCAGCAGAGGCGCCGCTTAACCGGGCGAGATCATCCCGGAATGCCGGGCGAAATCATCTCGGAACGCCGAGCGACATCATCCCGGAATGGTGGGCGACATCATCGCGGATTCGCGGGCGACTTCCCTCGGAATCCGCAGGTACAGGGCAGCGGTCGAGTCTGGCCAAGATAGCGTCGACGGATTTGGTCTAGACGAACGGTTTGGGGCTGGCATTGTGTTCGGCGAGATAAGCATTGATAACAGTCTGCAGGTCGGCGATCGAGCGGAATACCCCACGGCGGATGCGCTGGCGGTCATTTTGGGGACGAAGTTCTCGACGGCGTTGAGCCAAGAGGCCGAGGTCGGGGTGAAGTGGAAAATCAGCGC
>VAZT01000501.1 GCA_005884825.1 Alphaproteobacteria bacterium | reverse complement strand
CCAACCCGTCGGCGTCTCGGTGTTTGTGATGGCGGCGCTCTTGTTCGGCAGTACCGGAACGCTCGGAGCGGATACACTGGGTCTGTTTCTTATCGGATTGCCGGCTCTCGCCGCCGGCACCTGGGCCGGCCTCAAATTATTCGGTCGCCTAGACGAGAGCGGATTTCGCCGCGTAATTCTGGTCTTATTGCTGATGTCGGGGGTGAGCCTTCTCGTCACGGGCCGGTAGAGTGCACAAGCAGTGGGAAAACGAAATCGCGGGAGCGCTTAAGTAATGGGTCTGCAGATCGAAGCCCTGGCGCAGTTTGTCGCGGAGACGCGGTGGGAAGATATTCCGGAGCCCGTGCAGCGGCACACAAAGCTGGTGCTGCTCGACACCCTGGGGGTCATCCTGGCGGGCGCGGAACGTCCCGAGGTACGCGAACTGCGGGAGGCTCTCGCCAGCACTGGCGGAACCGGGGCCACGGTGTTTGCGCGGGGCTGGCCGGCGCATGATCCGCGCACCGCCGCGCTGTTGAACGGTATCGCCGGGCGGTCGATCGAGCTGTGCGAAGGGTTGCGTTTTGTTTCGGGCCAGGCGGCGATGCAGGTGCTGCCCGGAGTGTTGGCCGTCGGCGAGCACCTCGGAAGCTCGGGCCGCGACATGCTCGCCGCCTTTGCCCTCGGTTACGATGTCGCTGCGAGGCTGGCGGGCGGCTTCACGCCTCGGCCATTGGCGCACCAGAACGGCCAGGTGTCGCTGCTGGCCGCAGCCGCCGCGGGAGCGCGGCTGCATGGGCTCGACGCGGCCGGTATCAGCCGGGCCATGCGCATTGCGACGACATTGCTGCTGACGCCGAGCTATACGAACGCGGTGGCCGGGGCGACGGCGCTCAATGTCGCCGGCGGAATGAGCGGCTTTGCCGCAGCGCTCGCCCCCGAACTGGCCCGTGCCGGCTTCACAGCGCAGGACGATGCCATCGAGCAGGCGCTGGGCGACCTGGTCGGAAGCGGGTTTACGCCCGAACGCCTGCTCGAAAACCTCGGCACGACTTGGCACATCACCCGCAATTACTTTCGGCTCTATGCGTGCTGCAACCCGATCCACCCGGCGCTCGACTGCCTCCAGGAGGTGCTGGCCGCGTTGCACCCGCAGCCTGACGAGATCGAGCGGATCGACATTGCGACCTATCGTTTCGCTTCGGTCATGCGCAACCCGGACCCGCCGAATTATTTCGCCTCCAAATACTCGCTGCCCCATGCCGCCGCGGCGATGGTAGTGCGGGGCGGTGCCGGCTACGCGGCGCTCGACGACTCCGCTCTGCAGGACCCGGCGATAGCGGCACTGCGCCACCGCGTGCATGTGACGGAAGACCCGGCGATGACTGCGGCGGCGCCGCGGCTCAGGCCCGCCCGCGTTACCGTGAACCTGACGAACGGCCGCCGCAGCACGCATTCGCGCGACAGCCACAGAGGCGATTTTCAAGAGCCCTTCGCCGAATCCGAGATCCACGGAAAATTCCGCGAGCTCGCCGGGGTCGTGCTGCGCCCGGAGGGCGTGAGCAGCGTCGAGAACGCAGTCGATCGCTGCGAGGAATGGCAGAGCATCGCCGAGCTGACGGAGCCGTTGCGCCGCTTCGGCCGCGAATGAGCGATGGCAGGGGTGCCGATCGCCGAACTGGTTTGGCTCGCCCTCGCCGTGATGGCCGCCGGGGTTGTCACGGGTCTGCTCGCCGGGTTGTTCGGGATCGGCGGCGGCGCCGTCATTGTTCCGGTGCTGTTCGAGGTCTTCCGCCTCCTCGGCGTGCCCGAAGAGGTCCGCATGCAGCTCTGCGTCGGAACCTCCCTCGCGATCATCGTCCCGACCACCGTGCGGTCGTACCGGGCACATCGGGCAAAGGGTCTCGTCATCCAGGCGGTGATGCGGTCCTGGGCTGTGCCGGCGGTGATCGGCGTTGCAGCGGGGTCGGTGACGGCGGCGTTTGCGCCGGCGCAGGTGTTCAAGTTGGCCTTCGTCGTGATCGCCGGGGTCATTGCGGCGAAGCTTCTCGCCGGCCGCGAGACGTGGGTGCTGGGCAGAAGTCTGCCGGGCTCCGCCGGGATGACCGGGTACGGCTTTCTCGTTGGACTCGCGTCGTCGCTGATGGGTATCAGCGGCGGCTCGCTCGCGACGATGACGATGACCCTCTACGGCGTGCCGATTCATAACGCAGTGGCAACCTCGGCGGGGCTCGGCGTTCCGATCGCAATTGCCGGCACTATCGGCTACCTGATCGCCG
>VAZT01000500.1 GCA_005884825.1 Alphaproteobacteria bacterium | reverse complement strand
CTCGAGCGCCGAATAGGCGCCAGCCTGATAGGCGCCGAGCGCTCCCCCGCCCGACAGCACCAACGCGACCCGCTCGAAACGGGCCAGGCTCTTATCCGGTCGTCCTCGCGCCAAGACGCACTCCCTATCGTCAGTCGCCCACTTGCTCGATCAATTAACGCCTGAAGACTGCCCGCAGGATCCCGATCTGGCGCGGCCCGATATCATAGGAGCTCCCGCCCGCGCGTCCAGTTCGTCGAGCCGAGAGGTGTTGCGCACGACTTCGCCCATCGCGCCGCCGACGAAGTCGAATTCCGGGGTCTGGCCGGTTTTCAGCAATGTTGTAATGTCCTCTTCGCTCCAGCTGCCGATGCCGGTCTGCCGGTCGGGAGTTATGTTCGGGACACTCTTGCCGTCTGGCCCGTCCGGGTTCCCGGCGAGAAAGCGGTTCGGCTCGGTCGCGCCAAACCAGTTGCGCGGTGTGTGACATTCGCCGCAATGAGCGAGCGCGGTAACGAGGTAGGCGCCGCGATTGTGCGCTTCCGAGTGCTCCGGCGCCGGCCGGAATGGGCCCGGAGTGAAAAACAACAGTTTCCACCCGTATTGCAGGAAGCGCCATGAGAACGGGAAGGAGACGTCGTGTGCTCGGTTGGCCTGCCGCGCCGCCGGGAGTGAAAAGAGGTAGGCTTTGATCGCTCGCGCATCCGCATCGGTGATCTTCGTAAAGCTGGGATATGGGAATACCGGGAAATAATTGGCGCCATCGGGGCGGACGCCGTCGCGCAATGCCCGCAAAAACTGTTCGTCGGTCCAGCGGCCGATCCCGGTTTCCGGATCGGGGGTGATGTTCGGGCTGTAGAATGTCCCGAACGGCGTGGCGAGCGCCCGCCCGCCGGCATAGGGCCGGCCGCCATGCTCGCGATCAGTGTGACAGTCCTCGCAGCCCCCGGCGTTGGCGAGGTAGGCCCCTTGCGGCACTTCATCCGCCGCCGCCGGGAAACTTAGAACCGGTGTCAGCCCAACCGCCGCTGCCCTCAAAGCTCGCCAGAAAATACCGGCTGGACCGGCCGTCACTCTAACCGATGTCAGGACAGAATTGGCGGTCTGCTATTTCGCGATCTTTTCCCGGAAAGTAGTGTGGCAGCCGCCGCAGCCATTCTTGCCGAGGTCGCTAAAGGCGGCTTCAATCGCATTCTTGTCGCCCCCGTTCACCGCCACGAGAAGCGCGTCGGCCTTCGCTGCAGCCGCTTTTTGGGCTTCGAGGAATTTGTTCCAGTCGGTCCAGATCTCGGGCTTCGCGACATAGTCGCCATCCGGGCTCGGCCCGCCGGTTCCGGCGGGGAACAACTGCGGGATTTTCTTCGTCGTCTGGGTCAGGTTGGCGGCGCCGGTCTTGGCTTGCGCCAGATCCCCCTTGCCGTCGAGATAAGCCTTGACCGCTCCGATGTCCTTGCCTTGCTCCTTCATTGTCGCTTCGCGTTCCTTGAGGACAGTTTCCTTGTCCTGTGCAAGCCCGAGCCCCGCCGCCGCGGCCACGACAATAGCTGCCGCCGCGCCCAACACCCGCGCCTTCGCTACTAAAAACATGCTCCCTCCCCGTCTTGGATGGCTCCGATGCACACTAGCCTGACATAGCGCCGAGGCAAGCTCGCCAGTATTCGCTCACCATTACGTGATCGGGATTGCGATATGCTTCTTGAAGGCGGGGCGCTCACACAGCCGCTCGAACCAGGCCTTTAGGTTCGTCAACGGCGGCCGCTCGATCGGAAAAGCGTGCCAGCGATACACAAGGGTTCCCAGCGTGATCTCGGCGAGGCTGAGCTCGGCTCCGGCAAGGTAGGGATGGGCGTCGAGCGCGTCATCCGCGATCGTCCAGGCGGCCAGCGCCTTGCGGCGCGCCGCCTCCACCGCAGCATGATCGCGCTGCTCGGGCCTGGTACGGATCAGACCGAACAGCAACGCCCCCATCGGCGGGCCGATGCTGGAGAGTTGCCAATCCATCCATCGCTCGACATGGGTTCGCGCCGCGGGGTCTTTCGGGTAGAGCCGATCGCCGTTGCGTGTCGTGCAGAGATAACGGCAGATCGTGTTCGATTCCCACATGACCAGATCGCCGTCCTTGACGGTCGGCACGAGGCCGTTGGGGTTTAGCGCGAGGTATTCCGGATCTTGATTGCCGCCAAAAGGCCCGCCCAAATCGACGCGTTCATATTCGAGCCCGAGCTCGGCGCAACACCACAGGACCTTCTGCACATTCGACGACGTCGTCCGCCCCCAGATCTTCAGCATTCCAGCCCCTCCGATTGGACTGGCCCTATGGAGCCTCAGTTTCTTCCGAAGCGCAACAGCGCGGCCGACGAGCTGCTGTATGATCGCCCACGGTATGATTGGGGAGGAGTTGTGGATGAACCGATTTGCTTTCCCGCTCGTCGCCGTGTCTCTCCTGTTGCCGCTCAGCGTGGGGGCGACCCAGCAGGGTCAGTCGGCGCTGAGAGGCTGGAAGACGGCGGACAGCTGCGCGAGGCAGGCGCAGACCGCTTATCCCGATTTCAGCGCCGAATCGAACGCCAAGCGCGACGCCAAGCTGAAGGAATGCTTGAACGCCAACGGTCTTCCCCCGCGAGCGCCGCTCGGGCAGACCCAATCACGATAAATTCTGGGTCCCGATAAGGAGGTGGCCGTCTACCGGGGGCGCTCAGCCGGCGTGGCCTCCTCCCAGCCTTCCGCCATCGGCGGTAAGGCGGGCACGCGTCGCAAAGCGCCCTCGTCCGATCTGTCGCGAGCCCCGTCGACAAAAGCGAGCTGAGTGTCGAGTTGGATATCCAGGCTGGAGGTAATCTCCAGTTGAGGGTCCTCGAACACATAGGTGCGGCGGCGCCTCCGCCACGCCATGACGGTCTCGTCGCGCGCCTGCAACAGTGCCGCGATCTGCGGACGGAAGAGTTGGATCATCGCGCCGATCCAGCGGTTGAGCACCGCGGACGGCTCCCTCTCGGCGACCGCGAATCGATCGA
>VAZT01000499.1 GCA_005884825.1 Alphaproteobacteria bacterium | reverse complement strand
GGTGCCCGCATTGCGGGAGAGGGTCCCGAGCCGAGCGAGTCGGGTGAAGGTGCTTCTCGCAATTGCCGTCGCGCTGTTCGCGTCCGCCCATGCGCTGGCGCAGGACGCGGAGCAACGCATGACCGTGCTGCATCTCAGCCAGTCGGCGGAGCGCTCGGTAATCCGCGACCTCTTGCGCGTCGAGCTGAGGGTCGAGGAGACCGGGGCGGATGCCCGTTCGGTGCAGACCGCGATAAATCGACGGATGGCCGCGGCGCTCGATCGCGTGCGGCAGGTGCAAGGGGTGCGGGTCGAGACCGGCTCCTACAATGTTGGCGAGGAGCGCCCGCAGAACGGCTCTACCCGCTGGCGCGGCAGCCAGTCGGTGATTCTCACCGGGAAAGATGCAGATTCGATGCTGAAATTGGCCGGTGCGCTGCAATCCGACGGTTTGTCGACTTCGTCGCTCACCTATGACACGGCGCCGGAGACGGTGCGCGGCGCCGAGGAGGATCTGACCGCCGAGGCCCTTGCCGCGCTCGACCATCGTGCTGCTTCCATCGGCGACCGCATGCACCTGGCCGTCGTTCGGTTTCGTGACGTGCGCGTCGGCAATGCCGAAACCGGCGGCAGCCCGGTACCTCGTTTTACCGCGATGGCAATGGCAGCGCTGGTCGCCGAGCCCGGCGAAGCAACGGTCCGGGTGACGATCGAGGCCGAGCTGCTCCTTGCCCCGCCCCGGCCGTAAGAGAGGCCTGGCGTGAGGCTCCCCGTTCCGCCGCTGCTGGTCATATCGGACCGCCGGCAGGCGCGCCGGTCCCTCGAAGAGGTCGCCGAGGCAATCTTCGCCGGCGGATGCCGGTGGCTCAGTCTGCGCGAGAAAGATCTGCCGCCGGCGGAACGCCGCGCGTTGCTGAGCGCCCTGGTGGCGCTCGGCCGCCGCTGGGAAGCAACGGTGACCGTTCACGAGGACGTCGACGCGGCGGCGGAGGCCGGCGCGGGCGGGGTGCATTTGCCCGGCGGAAGCAGCGCCGCAGCCGCCCGCGTCCGCCTTCCCCGCGGGCTCATCGGCGCTTCGGCACATTCCGCCAGGGAAGCCTCGGACCTGCTGGGTTCGGGCGCCGATTACGTCACTATCAGCCCGGTCTTCATCACTGCCAGCAAACCGGGTTACGGCCCGGCGATCGGTCTCGGCGGCCTGGCCGAGATCGTAGCGCGGGTACCGGGCCCGGTTATTGCGCTCGGCGGGATAAATGTTGCGACCGCGCCACTCTGCTTGTCCGCCGGAGCGCGCGGAGTTGCGGTGATGGGCGAGGTGATGCGCGCCGCAAACCCGCAGGCCCAGGTGGAGGCCATGCTGGCGGCGATCTCCGGACGCAATAAAATTTGTGGTTAAAGGGAGTAATTCGACTTGCCTTCTCGTTATGCATGTAGCTGACAACCATCGAGGAGGTAAAGGGATGAGGAAATTCGTCCTGGCGACACTCGCCGCCTTGGCGATCGGTACCGCTGCCTTCGCTCAACCGGCAGAAGCGCGGTGCTGGTGGAACGGATACTCTTGGCATTGCTGGGGTGGACCGCATGCCTGGGGGTGGCGTCATCATCCTTACTGGCGCCATTACGGGTGGGGCTATGGCCCATACTGGCACCACGCCTGGTATCGCTAATTGATGATAGTTCATCCTCGCCCTCCCCGCCCAGGGGCTAGGGCGGGGATGGTCGAGCCCAGCGCTGGCTGATTTTGCTGTTTTCCATCGACATTATCAGCCG
>VAZT01000498.1 GCA_005884825.1 Alphaproteobacteria bacterium | reverse complement strand
TAACAACCATGCCAGCCGCGCCTTGGTGCTCATGACCGCATGAAACGCCCAACCGAGTCTCACCGAGCCGTCCTCGTCGTCCTCTTCGCCGAATGGCGCGTCGTCGTCGGCGACCACAGGCGTTTCTTCTTCCTCCGGGCGCGACCCCGTGCCGCTTGCGATCAGGAATGTCGGGACCAGGGCGGCGAACAAGATGATCCCGAGCACGAGGCGATAGACGAAGCCGGGCGGGCCGAACACCACCGCGGGCGCCCGCACCAGCGCGTCGCCGACGACCCCGCCAAGTCCAGTCGGTAGCGGCCAGGCGCCGCCATGCGGCCAGCAGCTCGCAAAGCCTGCCGCGATCACAATGCAGAGGACCCAGCAGCCGAGCCGCAGCACCTCGCGATCGAAGCTGCGGTGCGTCAGCATGCGCCAGCCCCTCACCGCGATCGGCAGGATCAGCATGATGGCGCCAAGCCCGAGGATCTGCATCGAGAGATCGGCGCCGATCGCGCCGGGATAGCCAACGATATTGCGGATCGCGCGCGAGGTTGCGTGGCTGAGGCTTGGATCCTGCACCGACCAAGTCATCAGCGCTGCCGCCGCTACGCCGGACAGCGCGAGCAAGCCGAGACCGATCAGCTCGCGCAAGCGCCGTAGCAGCGCTTCGCGTATCGAGGCCGGCAATTGACCGACCAGGGGAATGACACGTTCGATCGCCGGCATGCTCATGGGGCCTTCGCGATTAATCCAGAGTTTCGACCAGCCGGTGCAGCGCCTCGGCCGTTGATTCGCCGTCGGAGACCAGCGCGAGGCGGATGTAGCCGGCGCCGGGATTGAAGCCGCTGGCTTGTTGCCGCGCCAGATAGCTGCCGGGGATTACGCGCACGCCGGCGTCGCGATAAAGCTTCACGGCCGCGGCTTCGTCGCCGCCGCGCGAGGACACATCGAGCCAGACGCAGAAGCCGCCGGCGGGCCTGCGATAGCCATAGCGATTGCCGAGGATCCGGTCGGCGAGATCGAACTTGATCCGGTAAAGCCTGCGGTTCTCTTCGACATGTGCCTCATCGCGGTAAGCTGCGACCGCGACCTGCTGCAGCGGCACCGGCACTTGCGGTGCGGCGACGTTGCGCAGCTCGTGAAAGGCGCTGAGAAACTTCTTGTCGCCGGCCGCGAAACCGACGCGCATGCCCGGCAAGTTCGAACGCTTCGACAGCGATTGGAACGCAACGACATTGGTGAAATCAGGTCCCGCGCATTCGAGCGCACTGCCCGGCGCTTCGCGGGTGTAGATTTCCGAGTAGCACTCGTCGCTCAGGATCACGAAGCCGAAGCGGTCGGCGAGATTTTTGAGGCGACTGAAATAGTCGCGGCCGGCGACGGAGCCTTGCGGGTTCGCCGGCGACGCGATGTAGATCGCAACCGTCCGCGCCAGCGTCGCGTCATCGAGCGCGTCGAGATCGGGCAGAAATCCGTTGGCGAGCGTGGTCGGCAGATAGATCTGTTCGCAACCCGCAGCCCGGGCGCCGGCGCCATAGGCCGGATAAAACGGATTGGGCATCAGGATTGCAGGCCCCCCGCGGCGCTCGCCGACATAGCGGGCGGCGGTCAGTGCCGCAAAAAACAGGCCCTCGCGGCTGCCGTTCAGAACGAGGATTTCAGTTTCGGGATCAATCGCGCGGGGCAAGTCGAATCGGCTGGACAGCCAGCTTGCGGCCGCCCGCCGAAACGGCTCGATGCCCCTCGCCATGGGGTAACGGCCGAACTCGGCGGTATATTGGGCCAATACTGGTCCGACAAAGCCTGGCACGGGATGCTGCGGCTCACCCAATGACAGCGTTATCAATGGCTTAGCTGGCTTGTAGGGAGCGAGCAGCTCGGTCGTCCGCGCAAATGGCGACCGTTCGCCTTCCTGATGTGCGGCACTCTCGGGCGCGCGGGATGAAGCGGTCATGGCCATGAGTTCAAAACGCCAGCACTGTCGAAGCAGCCGATCGCCCTATCCGGGAGCGGCTGCGGAAGCGGATCAAACCACCATAGATACGGCGAGGTTAAGACGCGATTAACCATCGGCGCCAGCAGTGATTTTGATC
>VAZT01000080.1 GCA_005884825.1 Alphaproteobacteria bacterium | reverse complement strand
ATGCGAGTGGGAACGGCAGCCGGTCACGGGCTGAGCGCGAGCCCCGCCGCATGGAGCGGCATATTGAGAGATCTGAACAGCCGGACTATTTGACGACGAGCACGCTGCAGGGCACCAAGCGCACGAGCCGGTCCGTAGTGCCACCGATAATCCGCTCATAGAGCTGTGAGTGGCCCATAAAGCCGGCAACGAGCAAGTCGAACCCGCGCTCGTTGATCAACCGAACGATTGCTTCGACGACATGGCCGGGGAGGAGATGAGTCTCGAGCGTCACGCCTGCCCTTTGCGCTTCGACCTTTGCGGCCTCGATGACGGGAGCAAAGCGATGGTTCGCCTCGGTTTTTTCCTCGGCGACCTCGTCGATGCTCGCCGGGATCCGCGGCAACTCCTCGACAGTGGCCATGTGCAGCTCGGTGGAAAGCCGCCGGGCTAGCTCGATTGCAGCGGTCAGCGCTTTCTGCCCGCCCGCCGAGCCGTCGTTCGCGACTAGTATTTTGTCATACATGCTTATTTTCCTTCCCTGGTGGCCGGTGCCGCGACAGGGGTTGCGGCGCCAAGCGGCTTGAAGTCGGGTTGGAACCAACGCTGCGCGATCAAAGTGGGTACCACGGCGCTGCCGATCACGGCGGTCAAGAGGATCGTATATTGGCGCTCGTCGATGATGTGATTGGTTAGACCGAAAAGCGCCGAAATCGACCCGAAAGTCAGGCCCGTCGACATCATCAAGGTTGTGTACATCCCCTCCTTGCGCTCAAACCGGAAGATCCGCGTCAGCGGCAGGATCCCGACAAATTTGGTGACCATCTTGACCGCGAGATAGATCACGATCAGCCCCGCCGCATCGACAATGACGTCGGCCCGCACCAATGATCCCGCCTTCAAAAAGTAGAATGGGGTCAGCACCGTAAAGGCGATGACCCGAGTGCGGTGCATCAGCTCCCGGTCGGCGAGAAAGACCGGGGCGAGCGCCATCCCGACCAGATAGGCCGGCAGCACGGCCTCGCTTTTCGCTGTGTTGGCGAGCCCGCCGAGCAGAAACAGGATCAGCAGTACGAACTTGATCTGCGGCTCGCTGACGCGCGATCCGATCCTGGCAAAGAACCAAGGCGTGACGCGGGGCAGCAGAAAGAGCGCGATCACCGTCGCCGCGGCAAATCCAAGCAGCCAGAAATTGTAATTAGCGAAGACGAGGCCTAGCGCCAATACGGTGCCGATATCGTTGATAAAGCAGGCGGCGAGGATGATCTTGCCGATCTCGGTATCGTTGAACCCAGTCTCGACCATGACCGCGTAAACGACTGCAACCGAGGTCGTCGACAGAGCGATGCCGGCGATCTGCGCCTGCGCCCAAGGCCAGCCGGAGATGAAATGAGCCCAGGCGAGGACGCCGAGATAGGGCGCAAAAAAGCCGACCGCGCCAATCGCCATCGTCGAGCCGAAATGCCGTCGAATGATGTTCGCGTCGATCTCGGCGCCTGCAAGGAAAGTCAGAAGGATCGCTCCGAACCCAGCGAGATAATTGACCCAGGGTGTCAGCGGCATGTCGACAAGGTTGCCGGCGATCGCCCCGATGATGATCTCGAGCAGGGCCACCGATACCGCGATCCAGGCCTGCAGCGAAGCGGCGGTCAGCGCGAGGCCGATCCACAGCGCCGACGCGAACCAAATGTTGTCCATCCCAAACCTCTCCTCCGCAAGAAGTGGCGGCTCTCCTCAAATCCAAGCGCCGGGAGGGCAAAATAAAACCCGCCAAGCAGCGGGTTACGGTCCCGCCGCGTGTGGTTACGCAGCAGGAGCCATCAGCCCTTGCGGGCGGTTACAGGGGAACTCCATCCCCTTGGGGCATAATCTAGTGTATTCGCTGCTGCCGTCAACGCCTCTGCGGCGATGTCGGCAAGCCGCTGTTGGCTGTCGTCAGTTCGGGATGATGGCCCCCATTTATTCTTCAGGGTAAGCACACAACAAGGTACCGTCATAGGCGAGGTCGGAATGCTCCGCACACTGGCATGCCCGTTTTTTCGCAAAGCATTCGGCTGGTGTGTGCCGATCGGCGGACTGGCCGGTCTGATCGGACTGGGCGGCGGGGAGTTCCGGCTTCCTCTTCTGATGCATGGCATCGGTTTCGATGCGAAATCGGCCGTACCGCTGAACCTGATGATCAGTCTGGTTACCTTGTCGTTCGCGATGATCAGCCGCAGCGGGGTCGTTTCATTGGCCGCGATCGTCCCGCACCTGCCCGAAGTCGCCGGGCTCGCGACGGGCGGCATGGCGAGCGCGGTCTATGGCGTGAGGCTCGTCCGGAAATTGAGCGGCGTGCGCCTCGTCCAGCTGGTCGGTCTTCTGCTCATTGTGATCGGCACACTGCTGTTGGGGGAAGCCGCATTTCCGGTTCAGTACGCGTCCCCGCTGCCGGCGAGCGTCACGGCTCATCTACTGAGCGGCGTCATAATCGGCGCAGGCATCGGTCTGGTAAGCAGCGTGCTCGGGGTGGCCGGGGGTGAGCTATTGATCCCCAGCCTGATTTTCATCTACGGAGCGGATATCAGAACAGCGGGCTCGGCGAGCATCCTGATCTCGCTCGGTATCGTGCTTACGGGTTTGTGGCGCTACTGGCGATCAAATTCGATCCCGCAAGGCAGAGGCATAGTGCGGATCACGTTTGCGATGAGCGTCGGCTCGATTTTTGGCGCAACGCTCGGTGGTCTCGCTATTGCCTATGCGCCGGTCGGCTTGCTGAAGGTGTTCCTCGGGTGCGTGCTGATCGCAGCGGCGGCCAAAACAATGGCCGCCCATCGCTAGGCCAGGCAGGATTCTAATTGGATGAGGACACAGGCACCGAAACTCCCGACGAGTGAATTGCCCCGAACGCGCGCAGTCGCTTTTGTTGTTCTGCTCGGGACGATCAGCCTCTTCGCCGACATGACCTATGAGGGCGCGCGCAGCATTACCGGCCCCTATCTGGGCGTGCTCGGCGTTACCGCGACGACAATCGGCATCGTCTCTGGTCTCGGCGAGCTCGTCGGCTACGCTGTCCGCCTCGGTTCGGGATACCTCGCCGATCTCAGCGCGCGATCCGCTCGCCGCCGCGCGACGCGATGCTATCGCACGCCGCCGGCCGTACCGGGCTGGGCTGGGGCTTTGGTCTGCACCAGGCGCTCGATCAGACCGGCGCCGTTGTCGGGCCGCTGCTCGTCAGCGGGGTCCTGTTTCTCGGCCACGATTATCGCGCCGCGTTCGCAGTCCTGCTCGCCCCGGCCATCGTCTCGATCTCGCTGGTCGTCGCTGCCCGCCTGCTGTTCCCGCGGCCGCGGGATTTCGAGCTGTCGCCGCCCGCTCTCGGTACCGCCGGCCTCGCTCCGAACTTTCGGGTCTATCTCGTCGCGGTCGCCCTCATCGCCGCCGGCTATGCCGATTTCGCTCTGATCGCCTATCATTTCGGCAAGGCGGCGGTGATGCCGGTGACATGGATCCCGATCGTCTACGCCATCGCGATGGCCGTGGATGGCGCAGCGGGCTTGGCGCTCGGATCGCTGTTCGACCGGGTCGGATTGTGGGCGATGATCGTCGCTACGATCCTCTCCGCGGCTGCCGCACCGCTGGTTTTTCTAGGCGGCTTTTCCGCCGCGGTGCTTGGCATGGCGTGCTGGGGTATCGGCACCGGCGCCCAGGAATCGGTGATGCGCGCGACGGTCTCGCAATTGGCGCCGCAGGACCGGCGCGCGACCGCCTTCGGGATCTTCAACGCGGTCTACGGTGTGGCCTGGTTTGCCGGCAGCGTCCTGCTCGGTATCCTCTACGATCTATCGATCGTGGCCGTAGCCGTCGCCTCGATGGCGTTGCAAGCAGCAGCGCTGCCGGTCTTGTTCTGGTTGCGGGGCCGGCCGGCTCAGTAATCGGCCCTTCCCGGGATCACTGCCCGCACGCCGCCTCGCGGATTGGCGACGTCGCCCGGCCGGCGCGGGATCAGATGCACGTGGCAGTGAAAGATCGTCTGGCCGGCAACCGCGCCGATGTTGACGCCGATGTTGTACCCGGCAATCGTCGGGTCGCGCACGACGATGTTGCGCCGCATCTCATCGAGCAAATCGGCGATCGCCTGTTTTTCCGCAGGTTCGAGTTCGAAATAATCGGCAACATGGCGGTTGGGGAGGATCAGCGTATGCAAGGGCGTCACCGGCGAGGTATCGCGAACGGCATAAGCGAGCCTGTTGTTCGCGACGATTAGCTCTTTGTTCGGGGTGCAAAACACGCAAGCCATTGCAGGGATGTACGGGCAGCCGATGTTGTACAGATTTTGGGGGAGGCGGGCGTCTTCTTCCAGCCGGCGCTGCGCTGGTCTTTGCCGGTGTTTACGGTTGTATCGGCCCGGCCGTCGCGCAAAATGCGGCCGACGGTTCAAACCCTTTCGAACTTCTGCAACGAACGCAGGTCGGCGGGGTGTGGTCTTCCCGGGTAAATTTGCGGCCAGGCGGTCCAGGAAACCTCCCCGACATAGACGTCGCCGCGAGAGTCGACTGCGAGACCGTGCGGCGCCAGGAACCTGCCGAGCTCGGTCCCGGCCGGCGTGTCACCGAAGCGGCCGATCAGCTTGCCTTCATGATCGACGATACTGACCCGCGGCCCGAGATTGGGAATGTCGCGGCTGACCGCGGCGGCCGGGCCGACTTCGCCGATGTAGCAGACCGGGTTGTGGCCGTACGGCATATAAAGGCCGCACGGACGGTGCAGGTTCTTCCACTGCGTCTCGTACCTGCCGTTGCCGTCGAATACCTGCACCCGATGGTTCTCGCGGTCGGCGACATAGACCCAGCCGTCGGCGTCGCAGCAGATATTGTGGACGATATTGAACTCGCCTTCACCGGTGCCGGGCTCGCCCCATGACATCAGCAATTTGCCGTCGGGCGAGTATTTGTGGACGCGGGCGTTGCCATAGCCATCGGAGACGTAAATCTCGCCCTTCGGGGAGAGCGCGGTATGGGTACAGCGGTGAAACGGCTCGCCGCTCATAAAGGGCGCCGGCTCGCCGGGAACGCCGAGCTCGAGCAGGACCTTGCCGTCCAGGGTAACTTTGCGCACGAAATGGCCGCCATCGTCGGTCAGGAACATCGTGTCGTCGGGCGCCATGTGAACGCCGTGGGCCCGCGGATACTGGCCCTCGCCCCAGGATCGCAGGAAATTGCCCTGTCGGTCGAACACGATCATCGGGTGCTCGCCGCGATTGAACACATAGACGTTGTCGTTGCGGTCCACACCGACCCCGCCGACCTCCTTGAACGACCATCCGTCGGGCAATCTCGCCCACTCGGCATTGACGCGGTATTTGAACTGGCCGCTTCCGACGATCATTGAAGCCCCCTCGCCCGCGCATCCATTCGACATCGGAGCATCGCTATCCTACGCTGCGCGAATCCATTCCGATGGGATCGGTTGCGCCCGCTGGTCCGCCACGAGCTTTCTGCGGCGGGCCTGCTCCTCGGCGCTGATCGAAGCCGGATCCTCCCGGAACTCCGGCCCCATCGCCATTGCTTTCTTGACGGCCGGCCGTTCGCCGATTTCTTCCAGCCAGCGCTTTACATTCGGGAACTCGTCGATCTCGATCTTCCGGTTTGCCCAGCTCGATGCCCAGGGATAGCAGATCATGTCGGCAATCGTGTAGGCGCCGGCGGCGAGATAACGTTTATTGAACAAACCGAGGTTCATGACGCCGTAGATGCGATGTGCTTCATTGTCAAAGCGGCGCAGCGCGTAGGAAAGATCGCCGTTGTTGCCGCTCTCGGCGGCGCGTCGGAAATGGCCTTGCTCGCCGAGCTTGGGGCCCTGATTGGCCAATTGCCAGCCGACCCACTGGGCGACCTCGTATTTGCCGCGCGGGTCCTGCGGCCAGAACCGCCCGGTCTTCTCGGCGAGATACATCATAATGGGACCGGATTCGAAAATGGAAATCGGGGCGCCTCCTCCCATCGGCTCGTGGTCGACAATTGCCGGCATCCGGCCGTTGGGTGAAATCTTCAGAAAGTCGGGAGTGAGCTGGTCGCCGCGGCCGATATTGATCGGCTTGATCGTGTAGGGGAGCCCCAATTCCTCGAGAAGAATGACGATCTTCTTGCCGTTTCCGGTCGGCCAGAAATAGAGGTCGATCATTGGTTTTCTCCTGTTCAACGTGGCGGCGCGCGAGGCGCGCCGGTATTCCCGCGATCCGGTAGACCGCACTCCAAACCATAATCCGATAGTCGACGGCAGATTGCGAGCGGCGAATCCGACCGGCCGCATGCAGACCCGATCTGCGCCCTGAGCCGCACGCTTCCTGGGCTATCGAGCGGCACCGATCACGAGTGCGCAAGCAAACAGCGGAACCTTGCTGCAACGTCATGCAGCGCCTCCCTTGTTTTACGCTCGGGTCCCGGTCGCCGAGCGAGATGTGTTTCTGCGCCGGCGCTTGCAGACGCTGTTGACGTTCGCTCCAAGGGGGTATGCTCGACCAGCGGAATTAAGGAGCTGAGCCATGAAGCTGATGTGGTTTCACCTGATGCCCTACACGGAGCTGCCGGACGACTTTCGCGAGAAGCATCCCTCGGTGTGGGTCGACATCCATTCCTCGCTGTTCGACCCGCGGCGCGCGCACCTGATGTACAACGACTTCATGGACGAGCTCGAATTCGCCGCCGAATGCGGGTTCGACGCGGTCTGCGTCAACGAGCACCACTCCAACGGCTACGGGCTGATGCCGTCGCCCAATCTGATCGCCTCGGCATTGGCGCGGCGCACGACCGACACGGCGCTATGCGTGATGGGCAATTCCTTGGCGCTCTACAACCCGCCGACCCGGGTCGCCGAAGAGTTCGCGATGATCGACTGCATTTCGGGCGGCCGGCTGATCGCCGGCTTCCCTGTCGGGACGCCAATGGACACGTGTTTCGCCTATAGCCAGAACCCGAGCATGCTGCGCGAGCGGTATTACGAGGCGCACGACCTCGTAATGCGCGCCTGGACCGAAGAGGACACCTTTGCGTTCAACGGCCGCTTCAACCAGCAGCGCTATGTCAACATCTGGCCGCGCCCGGTGCAGAAGCCGCACCCGCCGATCTGGATCCCGGGCGGCGGCTCGGTCGAAACCTGGCGCTGGTGCGCCGAGACCGATCATGTCTACGCCTACCTGTCGTATTTTGGGTATTTGGCGGGGCAGGCCACGATGGACGGCTTCTGGAAAGAGATGGACCGTCTCGGCAAAGACCGGAACCCGTACCGCGCCGGCTTTCTGCAATTCGTCGGCGTCGCCGAGACCCGCGAACAGGCATACAAACTCTATCGGGAACCTGCGGAATACTTCTACGGCCGCTGCCTGCACGTCGACCCGCGTTTCGCCGCCGCGCCCGGCTATACCAGCGAGGCGACGCAGCGGGCCGGCGTGGTCGGCCAAGTCGCCCAGGTGGCGCGGATGCGCCGGTTCGACACCTTGGCGCGCGAGATGGATGCGATCGTAGAGAAGGGCTATGTAATCATCGGCTCGCCGGACGAGGTTGCAGCGCAATTGCGGCAAGTGGCAACCGATCTCAATGTCGGCCATTTGATGTTGCTGATGCAGTTCGGCAACATGGGCAAGGATCTCGCGAAGTACAACACCAAGTTGTTTGCCGAGAAAGTCATGCCGCAGCTCACCGATTTGTTTTCGGATTGGGAAGACCGCTGGTGGCCGCAGCCAATGACGCGCGATGTCCGGGCGTCATTGACGCCGTTCCGGCAATCGGCGATGGCGGCGCAATGAGAGTGCGATTGGGCGGAAAATCGCGTTGGTGATCAGTGATTGGGGGCGCTTGTGAGTGAACCGGAGGAGCTTTCCGTTGAAATCAACGGCTTTTCGTGCCGGGTGTGGCAGAAAGGGCAGGGGCCGAAGCTCGGTTTTCTCGCCGGCTTTGGCGGGTTGCCGCGGTGGATCCCGTTTCTCGACGCGCTGGCGCGCGAGCGCACCCTCGTCGTGCCGTCCCTCCCAGGTTTCCCCGGCGGCGAACGCGGTCACACGGTGCTCGACAGCCATCTCGATTGGGTGCTCGCAATTCGTCAGCTCCTGCACAAAGCGGGGCTGGAGGGGGCGGATCTGGCCGGCAGCTCAGTCGGCGCGTCGTTTGCCGCCGAGGTCGCGGCGATCTGGCCCGCTTCGGTGCGCCGGTTGGCGCTGATCGCGCCCTGGGGCCTCTTCGACGAGCAGGCGCCGATGACCGACCCTTGGGCGCAGCGGGCGCCCGACGTGCCTGGGCTTCTCTGCGCCGACCCCGAGCATTGGAACCAGCTCAAGGCCGAGCCGGAAGGGGCCAACTCACCGGAATGGTCGATCGTGCAGACGCGCGCCAATGAGGCTGCGGCGCGGGCCTTCTGGCCCCTCGGCAATACGCGCCTCGACAAGCGCCTGCCGCTGATCGAGGCGCCGACCTTGCTGATCTGCGGCGAACAGGACCGCGTGATGCCGCGCCGCTACGCCGATCGCATCGCCGCCGCGATTGCCGGCCGCACCGAGATCACCACGATCCCCGGCGCCGGTCACCTCGCGGAACTCGACAAACCGGACGAGGTCGCCGCGGCAATCCTGCGCTGGACGACCTGAAGAGCCCCTCACACACCACCCCTTGCGGGCTGGTCCCCCAGCTCCCGCATTGCGGGAGAGGGTGCCGAGCGAAGCGAGGCGGGTGAGGGTACGACGCAGGAGGGGAAGCGAGGATGAAATTCGGACTTTTCTACGAGCATCAGCTGCCCCAGCCGTGGGCCGAGGACTCCGAACTGCGGCTTTACCAGCAGGCCCTCGACGAGGTCGAGCTCGCCGACCGGCTCGGCATCGACTATGTTTGGGAGGTCGAGCACCATTTCCTTGAGGAGTATTCGCACTCCTCGGCGCCTGAGGTGTTCCTCGCCGCCTGCTCCCAGCGCACCAGGCAGATCCGGCTCGGCCACGGCATTACCTTGATGCCGCCAAAATATAACCATCCGGCGCGGGTCGCCGAACGCATCGCCACCCTCGACCTGGTGTCGAACGGCCGTGTCGAGTGGGGCACCGGGGAGTCGGCGACGGCGGTCGAGATGGGCGGGTTCGGTGTCGATCCGCAGGAAAAGGAGGCGATGTGGCAGGAGGCGACCGAGCAGGCCGCCAACATGCTCGCGATGCGGCCCTATCCGGGGTTTCAGGGACGCTGGTTCGACATGCCGTGCCGCAACCTCGTGCCGAAACCGGTGCAAAAGCCCCACCCGCCAATGTGGGTGGCGTGCTCGCGGCGCGAGACGATCCACCGCGCCGCCAGGGCCGGCCTCGGCGCGCTGGCCTTCGCTTTTCTCGAACCCGAGCAGGCCGCGAGGTGGGTCGAGGAATATTATAGCATCATCAAATCGCCGGACTGCATACCGATCGGCCACACCGTAAATCCCAACCTTGCGATCGTCACCGGTATGTCCTGCCATCCTGACGAAGCCGAAGCGGTCCGCCGCGGCCTCGACGGCTTCCGGTTCTTTGGCTACTCGCTCGGCTATTACGCGGTGTTTGGCGAGCACAGGCCGGGACGGGCCGACCTCTGGCAGCGTTTTCTGCAGGTCAAGGACCAGCTGCCGGAAAATGCCGGACGTGGCGGCATCGGCACTCCCGCGCAATTGCGCGAGCATTTGAGCCGCTATGAGAAGGCCGGCATCGACCAGGTCATGTTCGTTCAGCAGAGCGGCGCCAATCGCCACGAGCACATCTGCGAGTCGCTCGAAATCTTCGCTTCGCAGGTGATGCCAGAATTCAAGGAACGCGACCAGGCTCGGGCCGCTCAAAAACAGCGCGGGCTGGCGCCCTACATCGAGGCTGCGCTGGCGCGCAAACCACGCATGCCGCCCGTCGCCGATACCGACATCCCCCTGGTCGAAGCCTTCGGGCGTAAGGCCGCGTCGCCGATTGTCAGCTCCGACCGCGGCGGCGCTATCTCAATACCGACCCAAGACCCGCTCGCCGCTCGCGAAGCCGGACGGCCTTAAGCGTACTGATGGTCTATTGAGGTACGCGCCAGGCGGTGTGCGACATAGAAGCCATCGGCTGCCGCTTTTTTGGAAACGCCACCTCGTAGGTGCGCGTGTTCACCGCATCGCGCGCCTTTGGTTGACTACAGCGCTAGTCTGGCTCTGTTTCCGAAGCGGCTCCGGCCAACCGTAGCTGCCGGCCGATTCCGATAACCTGGGCGATCGCGCCGGAAGTGGGCTTGACGGACGCGATCTTTTTGTCGCGTTAATTTGATCGCCGGGGAGTTTCGATGCGACCCCTACGTAAAACCGCAAGGTGCTATCACGTCCAACCCTAATGAAGGAATGAATTACCAAGGAGCCCCGGATTGCATGGCTACGGAGAGTAACGATGCGGAAGGAACCTTTCCCGTCGCCCTAATCGGGTTGGCATGTCGGTTCCCGGGTGCGGCTGACCTCGAAGAATTTTGGTCGCTGCTGAAAGAGGCGAGGGACGGCGTCGGCGAGATACCGGACGACCGCTGGGACGTCGAGGCGTACTTCGATCCTGACCCGGCCAAGCCCGGTAAGATGTATACGCGCGCGGGCGGGTTCATCGCGGACATAGACAAGTTCGATGCCGGGTTTTTCGGGATTTCGCCGCGCGAAGCTCGGCGGATCGACCCGCAGCAACGCCTTCTTTTGGAGCTGACCTGGGAAGCGCTGGAGAGCGCGGGCATCGTCCCCGAGCGACTGGCCGGATCACAATCCGGAGTTTTTGTCGGCATCTCGCTGTCCGATTACGCCGCGATGCAGCGCGACGAGCCGAACCAGGTCGACCCCTACGTCATGTCCGGCAGCGCGATCAGCAATGCGGCGAATCGAATATCGTACGTCTTCGACCTGCACGGCCCGAGCTTTGCCGTCGACACGGCCTGCTCATCGTCGCTGGTTGCGGTGCACGAAGCCTGTGCCAGCTTGTGGCGGGGCGAATCGAGCCTGGCGATCGCCGCCGGGGTCAACGCGCTGCTCTCGCCGTCAGCGGGCATCGGCTTCTCGAAGGCTCGCATGCTCTCCCCAACCGGCCGATGCCGCCCCTTTGATGCGGCCGGCGACGGTTATGTCCGGTCGGAAGGCGGAGCGGTCGTCATTCTGCAACCGCTCGCGCAGGCGCTCGCCGAGAACAATCCGATACGCGCCGTCATCGTCGGTTCGGGCGTCAACTCCGATGGCCGCACCAAGGGGTTGGCGATGCCGAACCAAGCCGCGCAGGAGGCGCTGCTGCGCCGAGTGTACCGCGACGCCGGGATCGAGCCGGGCGAGATCACGTATATCGAGGCCCACGGGACCGGTACGAGCGTCGGCGACCCCATCGAATGTGCTGCGTTGGGAAATGTGCTCGGTGTTTCGCGGACGCCCGGCGATCGCTGCCGGATCGGCTCGGTCAAGAGCAATATCGGCCATCTCGAACCCGCTTCTGGTATTGCCGGGCTGCTCAAGGTCGTCCTGGCACTCCATCACCGTGCGATCCCGCGCACGGTGCATTTCCAGAATCCCAACCCCCAGATCCCGTTCGAGGAACTCAATCTCTCCGTCGTTTCGGAATACACGGAACTGCCGCCGGGCCGCCTGACGATGGGTGTCAACTCGTTCGGCTTCGGGGGCACTAACGCCCATGTCGTCCTGCGCAACCCGCAGCCCGTTGGTTCCAGTGCGGTGCATCGGAGTATAGCCACAGAAGACGGGGAGGTACGGCTGCTGTTGGTCTCGGCGCGTGATGCGGAGGCCCTCAGGAGCCTGGCGCTGCGCTACGTCGAACTGCTGCGATCACCGACGGCGCCTTCGTTACCAGCTTTGTGCCGCAGCGCCGCCACGCGACGGACCCATCACCAGCATCGGCTGGCCGCCTTCGGCCGCACCCGCGAGGAAGTCGCTGCCCGGCTCGAGGCATATGCAGCCGGCGATTCGCCCCCGCTACTCGCAAAAGGGCATGCTTTCACGCCTCCGGCTCGGTTGGCCCTGGTGTTTTCCGGGAACGGCTCGCAGTGGCGCGGGATGGGGCGGGACTTGCTCGCCGATCCGT
>VAZT01000444.1 GCA_005884825.1 Alphaproteobacteria bacterium | reverse complement strand
GCGCCTGCGCCTCAGGCTGTCGCCGGCGAGATCGATGCGATGGGCGTTGTGAACCAGCCGATCGAGGATGGCGTCGGCATAAGTCGGATCGCCGATGAAGGTGTGCCATTTGTCGACCGGAATCTGGCTGGTGAGGACGGTCGAGCGACGTCCGTAGCGTTCCTCGAGGATTTCGTAGAGGTCACGACGGGCACCGGCGTCGAGCGGTTCGAGGCCCCAATCGTCGAGGATGAGGAGCTGGACACCGGTGAGGCCGCGCAGGATGCGGGCATATCGGCCGTCACCGCGGGCGAGCGCGAGTTCAGGAAACAGCTTGGGAACCCGCTGATAGAGAACCGAGCGGTTGTCGCGGCAGGCCTTGTGACCCAAGGCACAAGCAAGCCACGACTTGCCCACGCCGGTCGGCCCGCACAAGATCAGATTGTCATGCGCGTCGATACACTCACCATTGGTGAGCTTGTGAAACAGCGCGCGGTCGAGGCCGCGTGGGGCCCGGTAATCGACGTCCTCGACGCTGGCCTGCTGGCGCAGTCTGGCGTAGCGCAGCCGGGCGGCAAGCCGCTTGTCGCGGCGATGGGTGAGCTCACGATCGAGCAAGAGGCCGAGCCAGTCGGCATGAGTGAGCGTGACGGTTTCGTCGGAGGCCTCGAGCTCGGCAAAGGCCTGGGCCATGCCGGAGAGGCCAAGCTGGCTTAACTGATCGAGCATTGGATGGGTAAGCACTGCATTCTCCTCAGTGGTAGTAGCGCGGTCCGCGGATATTGGGGTGGAGGATCGGCACACCATTGGCGGGCGGCCGTTGCGCAGCCTGGCGATCGAGCTTGTTGTCGAGGATGGAGCGCACCGAGCCGTAGGTCAGCGTGCCGATCTCGATCGCCCGCGTGGCGGCGGCTTCGAGGCGATCGGTACCGAATGGCCGCACCAGCCGCACGATGCCGAGGCAGGCGCGGAAGCCTTGTTCGGGATGCGGCCGGCGCTCCAGGATCAGCTCGCACAGTGCGGCCGTAGCTGGGCCGATCGAAGCGGCCTCGCGGCGAATGCGCTCGATCGTCCAGTCAGCGTAACGCCGATGGCTCGACGGCATGTGCTCGGACACCGTGGTGTGCCGATGGTTTCCGCTGGCACGCAGATGAGCAGCGATCCGCTCGCCCTTCAGAAAGATCTCAACAGCGCGCGGTGTCAGCCGCACCTCGACTTCGCT
>VAZT01000443.1 GCA_005884825.1 Alphaproteobacteria bacterium | reverse complement strand
CGCTGCACGGAGGACGCCTTCGGCGGCTATGAGCACGCCTCGCTGCAAGTCAATTTCAACATGGTGCCGCTGGATGACGGGCTCGCCTCGATGCGGCTCTTCGCCGAGCAGGTGATGCCGCACTTTACCCGCGGGAAGTAATCTGATTGCTATAAGCCGCCATTTATGAAGGGAGGAGCCATGCGCAAATTCATCATCGAGCGCGAGCTGCCGGCAATCGGCAGCGCCGAACGGCGAGCCCTGCGCGAGGCCGCGCAAAAGTCGAACGCGACCTTGAAGGAGCTCGGCCCCGACATTCAATGGGTCGAAAGCTACGTCGCCGCCGACAAAACCTTTTGCGTCTATCTTGCCAAGGACGAGGCGCTCATTCACGAGCACGCCCGGCGCAGCGGCTTCCCGGCGAACAAGGTCACCGAAGTTCGCCGCATGATCGATCCGACGACCGCGACCGCAGCGTAAAAAGCTCAGCGGCGCAGAGGCGCCGGCCTCCCAACAAAACGCCGAGACCGGGTGGGTTCATCTCAGCGTCGCGCGTAGCGGCGCAGCTTGTCCTGGTCGACGGTCACGCCGAGGCCGGGCCGGCAGGCAGGTGGATGCGGAAATCCGCGAAGCGCAGCGGCTCCTCGACAAGATCGTCGACGAGGACCTGCGGGCCGAAATGTTCGCAGCCCCAAGCGAGCTCGTGCAGCCCGGCGAAGACCTGCAGTTGCGCCGCGACGCCGATCGAACTCTCGAGCAGGCAACCCCCGTAGAGACCAATCCCGGCTGCCTCGGCCACCGCCGCGACATTGCGCGTGGCGAGCAGTCCACCATGTTTGACGAGCTTCAGCGAGACGACATCGGCCGCCCTCGCGCGCGCGAGTTCCAGCAAGTCATGCGCCGAGAATACGCTCTCATCGGCCATCAGCGGCACGGTCGAGCGAGCGCGCAGCCGTGCCATTCCGGCAAGGTTCCAGGCGGGCAGCGGCTGTTCCACCAGCCGCACGCCGAGCTCGGCCAGGGTCGGCAGACAGCGTAGCGCCGTGGTCTCGCTCCAGGCCTGGTTGGCGTCCACGATCAGGCTGGCACGGCCGGGGCGAGCGCGCCGGCCATGCGACGCAGGCGCGCGACGTCGGCTGTGCACCGCCGGGGGTTCAACCAAATCGCGTGTCCTCGACGGCGCCGATTGGGTCAACGGTGGAGCGATGATATGCTCGCGTCGCAACAAGCTGCGCTGCGCAGGAACGGGAAGAAGAACAGGTCGTGCCTCATCCTGGTCATTCCTGGGCACAACAGCGCGCCTCCCATTCACCCGAGGAGGGACGTTCATGACGATTTTGACCCAACTGCGTGCGATCCGCCTTTTGGCTCTCGGCATGCTGTTGATCCTCCCTGCGGCTTCAGGCGCGCAGCAGCGTCCGCCGATCCTTGAAAAGCTCACCAAGACCTATGGTCTCGAATCGTTTGGGCAGATCGAAGCGATCCGCTACACCTTCAACGCAGAGGCCCCGGGACTCAATGTCTCCAGATCATGGACCTGGGAACCCAAGACCGACCAGGTCACCTATGAGGGGAAGGACAAGTCGGGCAATCCGGTGAAGGTTACCTACCTGCGCTCTCAACTGGGCAGCCAGCCGGCCAACGTGAGGGACGACATCGATCCGGGCTTCCTAAACGACAACTATTGGCTGCTCCTCCCACTTCATTTTTCCTGGGACACCAACGCCGCGATCGAAGATGCCGGCGTGCAGAAACTGCCGCAGGGGAGTGGTTCCGCTGAGAGGGTTGTCGTGAAGTATTCTTCCGACGGCGGCTACTCGCCGGGTGACACCTGGGAGCTATACGTCGGCAGCGACGATCGGATCGAAG
Source organism: Alphaproteobacteria bacterium (assembly GCA_005884825.1). GTDB lineage: Bacteria > Pseudomonadota > Alphaproteobacteria > ATCC43930 > CGMCC-115725 > AP-15. The sequence continues at coordinate 577 of VAZT01000443.1, read as the reverse complement.
AAATGGCCTATCACCGGGGCGGGACCCCCAAGCTCGAGGTCTTTGCCACCTGGGCCGACTACAAGAAGGCCGGGCCGCTGCTCTTTTCACTGGATCACCGCGGAACCCGCAACGGCGATCCGCTGCACCTTTTCTTCTCGAATGTGGCCGTCAAGCTGGTCGGGTCAAACACCTGGATGGACGCGCGATAAGCGGCGCCGGCCAGTATGTGCGGGCGGAAGCGCCGAGCTCAACTCGTTGATGTGAGAGAGAACGAAAAGAGAGCTCGATGGCAGCCGTCCGATTACCGAAGACGATCGTCACACCGCGCTGGCGGCGAGGAGCAGTACCGAAGAAGGAAGCTCGGCCGGAAACCACGCGTCGTCAGGCGAGCCGCTCATGCATCCGGCAGGGTAAAGACGGTGCAGGGCGCCGCGATGCCGCGCAGCGCGTGTTGGCCCAGCGGCACTAGCGGCGTGGCGGTCTCGGCGGCGACCGCGCCCGAGATCAGCACCGACCGGCCGAGCGGGCGGCACAGCCCTTCGAGCCGGCTGACCAGGTTGACCGCGGGACCGATAGCCGTGAAGTCCAGCCGGTC
>VAZT01000442.1 GCA_005884825.1 Alphaproteobacteria bacterium | reverse complement strand
ACGCAGGATCGGAACGGTGGTCTTGTAGTAAGCGATCTGCGTTTTGGCGATCGAAGGCGGCCCTGACAGTTGCGGTTGGCGGAGGGTAGCCGTCGCCGATGAGGTGGCTACTCTCGTGGAAGGGACACGAAGGTTGGTTTAGGGTCGAACCTTGCAGTCCCGCTAGTTTCTTTACTCTATCAAAAAGGAAGGGACTCCCGCATCCTTTCAGGCTCACGACCGCCGCGATCGACGATTATTGGCTTTCTCCACTCTTCGCCTTCGTGACCACCATCGGTGCCGCTGCTCTCGCCGCTCGACGGGGCTGGGGCGGGGAGGCCGAGGAACCGACGGGCCAATGCGATGTTGTCGGCCCGATCGGTGTTGGCGAGGAGGCCGTAGTGACGGATGCGGTGGAACCCATCGGGCAGGATATGGATCAGGAAGCGGCGGATGAACTCGTCGGCGTGGAGCGTCATCAGCTTGTAGCGGGCGTCGAGCTTGGCCCGGTAATTCTTCCATTTGAAAGTCACGCGCTCGCCGTCGAAGCCGACGAGTCGGCTGTTGGCAATAGCGCCAACGATGGTCATCTTACCTGCTCTACCGTGAGGCCGCTCGCGGGTAGTGGACGGAGTAGTTCAGATTCCGCACGGGTCAGGTCAAGCCAGGCAAGCCAGTCCGATCGCTCCAACACGACAATCTGCCGATTTTGGATCGGCGCCACGTCGGGGCCGGGCTCGGTGGTAAAGGAGCGTGAACGCGTCGCCCCGCCATCGGGCATCGGACGCCACAGACCGGCAAAGCAGAACCAGTCCTCGCCGGTTTTTGTGAATTTCCACTTCGATTTCGGCGGTTTCGCGCCGGTGAACTTTGCAGGTCCAAAAGCGTCGAGATCTGTGGGAAAATCAACTTGTGGTGCGCCTGTAAGTGCGTGCCGAGCTTCATGACCTGAGGCCAGCACGCGCGGACGATGAAAGTGGCTTCGTTCAGCGCGTCGTCAATGTCCACCAGTCCCCGTCTGACTGATCGCATGATGATCTCGTAATCCTCGCCTGCAGTTAAGCAATCGTAGCGCTTGGCATGGCGGATGCGCGCCTCGGCCACCGGACCTGCTGCCGAGATTATTGCGTTATACCTGAACGAGAGCGGCTCTTTGTATCCCCACCGGCAAAGCCCCCTGGGGTTACCCCGCTGATCGATCCGGATCCGTACAGACTCCAAACAGACCGGATTGTTGAGCCCGGTGAGATTCCACGCGGCTACAAGCTGAATGCGCGGCGCGTGTCACGTCCCTTCTCTCGTCCCCGTGTACGCGCAGAGCGCGGCGAAACCGCGGGCCTCCCCGCCCACAGCCCTGGAATTCACTGCAGAGACAGACTCCGCGCTGGAGGAAGCCGGATTCGAACCATCGGTCCCGCGTGACGCGGCCAACCTTTCGAGGCCGGCTTATGTCCGTTGGTCCGCGCCAGCGGAAAAGTCGGCGTGAACGAGAACCGGCAGCACGCGGACGCCGGCGCCTTTGCGGGACCGATGGTTCGAATCCGGCTTCCTCCAGCGCCGAGTCATTTCTCGCGACCCCCGGGCGATCGATCCCCCCATGGCAGTTCCGGACAGGATCGTCTTCGTTTTGTGGAAGCATGGAATTTACATTGGCTTGTAATTCGACCTTTGTGCGCGGGGGAAGAGAAATCGCTCTCCCCTCCGCTCGCGCGGGCTTCGCCTAGCGGTTGGCAGGCCGGCTGTCACACCCCGACGTCCTGGGAGCGGGTTGACAGCCGTAGGCCTGCAACCACTAACGTAATAGGCGCGAGCGGAGGGAGAACCCGTCCAGGGGCGGGTCAGAGGGATTGAGACAAAACAAAACCAAGCCGGCCGTCGCGGACGGCCTTGTTTGCCTACCGAGCTACGGCAGGCGGGGAAATTTACACAAACAGAGCGCTGTGGTAGCGTCGTAAAAAGCCCGAAGCTGAACACCACAGCAAGACAACGGGGCAACGAAATGGAATGGGAAGAGGCACTTCTGGGATCCTGGGGTGGAGCAATACCGGCGCATCCGGCGGCGTACTACCGACGGAAAGCCGCTCGAGCCCGCCAGGTTGCCAAGGAGACGACGACCCGGGCTGTGAAAGCGCGGCTGCTCGATGAGGCCGCTCACTGCGACCGTCTTGCAGCCGCTGCCGATCGCCTGACGGACGAGGATCGAGACTTCTACCGACGGTATGTAGAGTATTGAACCGCTGCGGTTCGTCACAATACCCGCCCGAGTCCGACCCGGGCGACCTTTGAAAACGGAAAGGGCTATGCCCTCTCCGTGCTGACTACCGAAGCGGCATTTCGCTTCGCACCAGGTTCCACAAGGCCGGCCTTGCGGCCGTTCCTGTAGCTTGAGCTCATCTTCCGATCGAAGAAGGCGGCGAAGACCTTCATTCGGCTCTCCTCGGAGAGCGCGGCGATGAGCACTGGTCGTGTCACGCGGGACCGATAGTTCGAATCCGGCTCCTCCAGCGAAGAGTCTACAAACCATCGGTCCATCCCTGTCCGCAGATCAAAAGATTTCGGCGGCCCGATGCGCCTCGGGATCTGGAGAGAGTCCGGAACCCGGCCAGACCCGCAGCATCCACATCAAGCCGATCTCCC
>VAZT01000079.1 GCA_005884825.1 Alphaproteobacteria bacterium | reverse complement strand
GCGATCGGCATCCCGGCCGACGAGCTCATCACTCATCAGTGCACGACGACCTGTGTGTCCGCCGGCGATGCCGGGGCCAACAATTTCGCCGCCTTCCGCCGCTTCATCGTGGCGCAGACGCGCACCCGCCTCTACGCCTTCATTCATATCGCCAATACCGGGCTCGCGTCATTCCCGGTCGCCGAGCTCACCAACATCGACATCGCCAACGTGGACGCGGCCGCCAAAGCCATCGCCGAGAACGCCGACATCGCGCTCGGCGCCAAGGTACGCATGTCGGAGAACGTGATCGCCAAGAACGGTGTCGAGCCGTTGAAGCGGGCGATCGCAGCATGCGAGAGGGCCGGAACCGGGGGCCGGGTGATGGTGCACATCGGCGGCGTCGAAACCCGTGCCCTGATGTCCGAGATCCTGGATCTGTTGCGGCCCGGCGACATCTTGACACATGCCTATACGGGCGCGCCGAACTTGGCGGGCGATTTCACGAACATCGTCCAGGACGGCCGCCTGCTGCCGGCGGCATCGGCGGCCAAGCAGCGCGGCGTCGTCTTTGATGTCGGCCACGGCGGCGGCAGCTTCGATTATACAGTGGCCGAGGCTGCAATCGCGCAAGGCTGCCCCCCCGACACGATTTCATCCGACATCCACGTCTTTTCCGGCAACACACCAGGCATGCCCTATGTCACTTGGGTTATGAGCAAGTTCCTGGGCCTGGGCTTCCCGCTCGATCAGGTCGTAGCGATGACGACAGTCAATGAGGCCGGTACGGCCACGACCAGCTATGAGGAACGAGAAAATGGCTCGCGTGCTACGTGATTATCGTTAACGGAGAGCCTGAGCGCTTCTCGCACCATCGAAGAAAACATGCGCCTTGTTGATGATCGCCCGCGACGTTAACGTTGCGGTGCATCTTGCTCGCTTTTCCTCCGGGGCTTGAAATGAGATGCCCGAAGTGCCAGCACGAGAACACGCTCGAAGCGAAGTTCTGCGAGGAATGCGCTGCTACGCTGGCGCCTACCTGTGGCAATTGTGGAAGCCCGGTTTCGTCCACAGCCAAGTTCTGTTCCCAATGTGGCCATCCCTTGCAGCCTGTTGCGGACGATACCCGATTTGCCTCGCCCAGAAGTTACACGCCGCAGCACCTTGCCGAAAAGATCCTGACCTCAAGGGCGGCCCTCGAAGGTGAACGGAAGCAGGTGACCGTGCTGTTCGCCGATATCAAGGGTTCGATGGAGTTGCTTGCCGACCGCGACGCCGAGGCCGCGCAGACGCTCCTCTTTGACCCTGTGCTCGAACGAATGATCGAGGCGGTGCACCGCTATGAGGGCACCGTGCACAGGGTTTTGGGCGACGGGATTATGGCCCTGTTTGGCGCGCCGCTCGCCGTTGAGGATCATGCTGTGCGCGCATGTTACGCGGGACTGAGGATGCAAGAGACCGTCACGCGATATGCAGAGGAGGTTCAGCGGTCTCAAGGGGTGCAGGTGGCGATCCGGGTCGGAGTCAACTCAGGGGAAATCGTCGTCCGTACGATCGGCAACGATCTGCACATGGACTACACCGTCGTGGGCCAGACAGTGCATTTGGCAAGTCGGATGGAACAGATGGCAAAGCCCGGTTCCGTGCTTACGACGGCCGACACCCTTCGACTAGCCGAAGGCTACCTCGCCATGGAGCCCCTTGGCCCGGTGCCGGTAAAGGGGCTCGCCAATCCGGTACAAATCTACGAGGTGACGGGCGCCGGTGCCGCGCGAACTCGACTCCAGGCCGCTGCCGGGCGCGGCCTGACGCGCTTCGTCGGCCGCGGCGTCCAGCTCGACCAGCTCCTCCGCGCGCAGCGGCTTGCCGGCCACGGTCGCGGTCAGGTGGTCGCGATCATCGGCGAAGCGGGAGTGGGGAAGTCGCGCCTGGTGCACGAGTTTCTCTATTCGCACCAGACAGCGGACTGGCTGGTTCTGGAATCCAACTCCGCTTCTTATGGTCGCGCAACACCCTACCTGCCGGTCATCGAACTGCTCCGGCGTTATTTCAAGGTCAACGTCGATGACAGCACGCAATCGATCCGTGAGAAAATATCGGACAGGATTTTAACGCTCGACCCTGCGTTGCACGTCTCGCTGCCGCCGTTGCTGGATCTCCTCGATGCGCTGGATGACGAACACCCGTTCCGGTCTCTCGACCCGATCTATCATCGGCAGTATACGTATCAGGCCGTAACCCGGCTGTTGTTGAGCGAAACCCGTGCGCAACCGGTTGTCGCAGTCGTCGAGGACCTTCACTGGAATGACGCTCTTACTCTCGGTCTGCTGAACGAGCTGGTCGTTGCCACGCAGAACGTCCGCTTGCTCCTGGTGGTCAATTACCGCCCCGAGTATCGGGACGAATGGAGGGACCTGCCGAATTACCACCAGCTGCGTCTGGATCCGCTAGCCAGTGAGAGCCTTGCGGATCTCCTTCAGGCTCTGCTGGGGTCCAACCCCAGTCTGACGACCCTGAAGAGCTTCCTGGTGGAACGCGCCAGCGGGAATCCGTTCTTCGTCGAAGAGATCGTGCGATCGCTGGTCGATACTGGCGTGCTGGAGGGTGTGCGCGGCCGCTATGGCCTGGCGAAGCCATTCTTGAGCTTCGATGTGCCGCCCACAGTGCGCTCTGTGCTTGCCGCGCGTATCGATGCGCTGCCTCCCGGCGAGAAACGCGTGCTGGAGGAGGCGGCGGTGATTGGACACGACGTCCCATTCACCGTGTTGCATGCAATTCGTGGGCTGACGGAAGACAGACTTCGCAGTCTGCTCGACAATCTGCAGGCTGCCGAGTTTCTCTACGCGACACAGATCTTTCCGGACCTGCAATACAGCTTCAAGCACTCCCTCACCCACGATGTCACCTACAGCGGGGTGCTCCACGAACGCCGCCGCGACATCCATGCGCGGGTCGTGGATGCCATAGAACAGCTTTATACCGACCGGCTTGGCGAACAGGTCGAGCGGCTCGCCCATCACGCCATGCGGGGCGAGAAGAGAGAGAAGGCAGTGCACTATCTCTGGCAGGCTGGAGGAAAGGCGGTAGCGCGATCGGCGCTGTCGGACGCCCGAACTTGGTTCGAGCAGGCTCTGGGTGTTCTCGATGCGCTGCCGCGGAGTCGGGCCGCGCTGGAGCAGGCCTTCGAGATTCGCCTAGAGCTGCGGCGGGTGCTGCGCCAGCTCGGTGAAGGCCGAACGATGCTCGAGTGCCTGCGCGAGGCCGAGGCCCTCGCCGAGTGGTTGGAAGACGATCGTCGGCGTGGCCAAGTCTACGCTCTCAGGACGACCGTCCATTCGACGCTCGACGAGCTGGATGAGGCACTCGTGACCGGCACCCGCGCCCTGGAGATCGCCGAGCGCCTCGGGGATTTGAGGCTTCGCATCGTCGCCACGAGCCACCTCGAGCAGGTGTATTATTATCGGGGCGAATACCGGCACGTCTTCGACAATCTCGCGGCGCTGCCCGCCGGCGGGGTCCACGAATATTTCGGTATGGCCGCGCTGCCGTCGGTCTTTGGCCGCGCTTACTCGATCATGAGCCTCGCCGAGCTCGGCAGATTCGCCGAAGCGGCCCAGTACGCGGCGGAGGCGATCCAAATCGCCGAACCAACGCAGCATGTGTTCACGATCGGTTGGGCCTATTTCGCTGCGAGCATGCTGCACCTCGTCAAAGGCGACTGGGCGAAGGCGCTCTCACAGGTCGAACACTGGATCGCGATGCTTCGCACTGCAAACGTCGCCATGCATCTTCCTTGGGCGGTTCCTGCCTCCGCCTGGGTACTGGCCCAGCTTGGCGAGGCGGGCGAGGCCTTGAACCGGGTCCGGGAGGGCGCGCAGCTCCTCGAACATCAGGCGGCGCGGGGGATCGTCGGCCATCGCGGCTGGGCGTACGGCGCGGTGGGTCGCGCCTGTCTGCTGCTCGGCCGGCTTGACGAGGCGCGGCGTCTGACCGATTGCTCGGTCGAATCCGCTCGGCGTCAACCCGGCTCCACGGCCCATGCGCTGCGCCTGCTCGGCGACATCGCGAGCCACCCCGACCGGTTCGATGCCGAAAGCGCGGCGGCCCACTACCGAGAAGCGCTGGCACTCGCCCAACTGCACGGCATGCGCCCGCTCGTCGCCCAGTGCCACCTCGGCCTGGGCAAGCTCTACCGCCGCATCGGCGAGACAGAGCATGCTCGCGAGAATCTCACCACAGCGACGACGATGTACCGCGATCTGGAAATGGGCTCCTGGCTCGATCAGGGGGAAGCGCATATGGCGAAGTCTGGCGATATGCAACCGCCTGTTCGTTCTCCGTCAAAATCCTCGACCTCGGGGGATATCCGAAGCCCGTAATTCCGAGTGGGTCGAGAACCATGCCGGCCGCACATTTCATTGATCCCAGACCCTACGTTCCGTTTTCGTCTCTCCCTCACCTGCTGGAACATCAGGCCAAGCGTACTCCCGACGCATTGGCAATTCTCGCTCCGGGACGCGCTCCACTGAGCTACGGCCGCCTTTTTCAGCACGTCGTCCAAACGGCGCGCACATTGCGGGCTATGGGGATAGGCCGTGATGACCGGGTGGCCGTGGTGCTGCCGAACGGTCCGGAGATGGCGGTGGCAATTCTGACCGTGGCGGCAAGCGCGGTGTGCGCCCCGCTGAATCCAGCCTACGGGGCCGAGGAACTAGACAGATATTTTGCCAATCTGCGGCCTCGTGCATTGCTCACGGCGGCCGGGTTTGACTCGCCGGCGCGCCGTGTGGCGCTATCATGCGCCGTCCGTGTCGTCGAGCTATCGACCGCGGAAGAGGCAGAGGCCGGTCTTTTCAAGTTCACGGGTGACCAGGGGGGTCCGCCATCTAAGGAATCGGTCAGCCCCGGCGACGTCGCGCTGCTGTTGCTCACGTCAGGCACAACGTCGCGGCCGAAGATTGTGCCGCTGACGCACACCAACATCTGTACGTCGGCTTACAGCTCGCGAGCGGCACTGGCACTGAAAGAAACTGATCGGTGCCTGAATGTGCTGCCCCTGTTTCACGGGCACGGTCTCATTGCCACTGTGGTGGCCTCGCTGGCGGCCGGCGCGAATGTCGTCTGTACCCCCGGATGCGACGTCAATAGCTTCTTTGTCTGGCTAACCACGTTTCGCCCGACTTGGTACTCCGCGGTGCCTACCATGCATCAGGCAATTCTCGCCGGGGCTCGGCAACATCGCGAGCAAGCGGCAGGGTGTCGGCTACGCTTCGTCCGCTCTGCTTCGGCTCCTCTACCTTCTCGCGTCTTCGCGGAACTGGAGAAAACCTTTGAGACCTGCGTGATAGAATTTTATGGCATGACGGAGACCGCTTCCGCGCCGATCACGTGCAATCCGCTGCCGCCGCGCCAACGCAAGGCGGGTTCCGTCGGCGTGCCAGTGGGTTTGGACGTCGCGATCATGGACGAAGAAGGGGCTTTGCTGTCGGGCGGCGAGACAGGGCAGGTCGTCGTCCGTGGCGCGGCTGTCATGTCCGGCTACGACGGCGACCCGATGGCGACCCAGGCCGCTTTCGCCGGTGATTGGTTCAAGACAGGGGACCATGGTTTTTTCGACGACGGCGGATATCTGTTTGTCGTAGGCCGTAGCCGGGAGATCATCAATCGCGGTGGGGAGAAAATTGCCCCGCGGGAAGTCGACGAAGTGCTCCTCGAACACCCGGCGGTGGCAGAGGCCGTAACGTTTGCCGTCCCCCACCCCACCTTGGGCGAGGACATTGCTTCGGCCATCGTATTGCGCCAGCCCGCTGCAGCGACGCCGCACGACATTCGTCGGTTCGTCGTCGGGCGCGTTGCCGACTTCAAGGTCCCGCGCCAAGTGCTCATCGTGAGCGAGCTCCCTAAAGGCCCGACGGGCAAAGTCCAGCGCGTCGGCCTGGCGGCGAAGTTGGGGCTCGCGAGCTGTATCGACATGACGCAGACTTTCGTCGCGCCACGAACGCCCCTTCAGAAAATGCTGGCCGGCTGCTGGGCAGAGATTCTCGAACTCGAACGGGTCGGTATCCATGATGATTTCTTCGAATTGGGCGGCGACTCTCTCTCGGTCGCGCATGTTCTCGCCCGCCTGTACGATATCACGCATCTTGAGATCGACGTCTCCCGCTTTTTCGAGGCGCCGACCATTTCGGAGATGGCTCGCCATCTCGAAACGTTGATCGCGGCCGATCAAGCGGCGCGAGCTTCTTCAGTCATTGCGCGTGCACCCCGAGAAGATGGCGTGCCGGCTTCCATCGCTCAGGAACGGCTGTGGAAATTACAGCGGGTGCTGCCCGGCATGCCCCTTTTCAATATACTCTACCCGCTCCGACTGACATCGGCATTCGACGCGCCGGCCCTGGAGCGAAGCCTCAACGAAATCGTTCGACGGCACGAGATTCTGCGTACCACCTTTGCCGTTGCCGACGGTCAATTCGCGCAGGTCATTGCGTCGCAGTTGACCGTGAACCTGAGGTTCGACGATCTGCGCAAATTGCCCGAATCCAAGAAGGAGACCGTCGGACACCAAATTATTCAAGAGGAAGTGCTTCATTACTTCGACCTCGCGCATGGTCCCCTGTTTCGAGCTCGTCTGGTGTGCTTGGCCGAGCGGGAACACCTCTTGCTCATCACCATGCACCAGACCGTCGGCGACGGCTGGTCGCTCGGCGCGCTCGGCAACGAGCTCGCCGCTTTATACGACACCTTTTTGGCGGGAGAGGCGTCGCCCCTGGCGCCGCTCTCGATGCAGTACGCGGACTTTGCGTACTGGCAGAGGCATTGGCAGTTGCATCCAGACATGGTTGCGCAGCTCGAGTACTGGCGAAAGCAGCTTCACGATCCACTGCCCATCATGGGGCTCGCCACGGCGCGTCCGACACGGACCGTCGAGGATCTACTTACCGCACGGCGCACAGTGGATATTCCCGCAAGCCTGTCGGAGGCCGCCAAACGCTTCAGCCATCGAGAAGGTGGCACGTTGTTCATGGCGCTGGTCGCCGCCCTAAAGACGCTGTTGTATCTTTACCTCGGTCAGGAGGACTTGCGAGTGGCCACGCTCGTCGCCAACCGCAATCGTCCAGGGACTGAGGGAGTTATCGGCCCGTTTGCTAATACGGTGATTCTCCGCGCCAATCTCAGTGGGGACCCCAGTCCTCAGGAGGTGATGCGCCGGGTTCGTGCGACAACCCTCGCAGCGTTCGCCAACCAGGATCTTCCTTTCGAAGTGCTGGTGGAGGCTCTCGAGCGCGAGCGCGCCCTCAAACCCGCGACGCTGGCGCAGGTCATGATCCAACTGCAGAACGCCACATTGCGGCCTATAGCGAACGTCGGACGCACGCTCACTTTTGAGGAGGCCAATCCGACCATGCTGGTGCCTCTGGTAACGGCAACAACATTCGACGTTATCTTGATATTCCACGAAAGCACACATGGTCTCATGGGATCTTGTGTCTACAAGCCGCGTCTTTTCGATGCCACGACTATCGATCGCCTGCTTCGAGATTTCCAGTCGGTGCTCGAACAGATGGTGACGCAGCCGGAGCGGCCAATTACAGCAATCCGCGTACCAATGAATGAGAAACCGTTGAAGCCGCCACTCCGTGCCTGATCTTTCTTCATTACCGAACCGTCGATGCTAACTCCAAGGAGGTACGCTCCATGTCAGGCTTTATGCAGTGCTTTTCTATTGAGGAGCTCGAGCCACTGGACGAACATCAACGCGCGCTTCTTAGGCACGCACTTGAGCGCGAGGTACGCAACAATCCGGAGATCCACAGGATACTCAGAGAGAAATTTGGCCCCATCCGCGATCGCATGGCGGCCCAGGCTCGCCCGCGGCGTCCTAGAGGTTCAGGGTCGCGGCGGACGCCCGAGTCAGGCACTTAAGCCTAAAACCAGGCGGCGGTCGAGTAGGCGTGGTCTTGCCCATCACTTTGTTGCACGGGTCAGCAGCCGGACGAAGTCAGCCCCCCGCGCCCACTGTTTATGCGAGGCGAACGTATTCCGGCCGCCCAAGCTCCAGCATGCGGTTCAGCAACGCGACAGCAATGGCCACCTCGGTCGTCTGCCGCCCTTCGGTCCGCGAGCGCAGCGCGTCACCGATCACGCGCTTGTAGCGGCCGATATCGGCCTCCACCAGGGCACGCCAATTGTAGCCAGATGCCCGCCGCCAGCCCATGCGGCCGCGCTCGGCGATCAGCTGCAGGTGCCGGTCGCGCTTGGTCGGCGCGGTCTCTGCCATAGCGCTTGGCACCGCGCTCGAACGGGGCGGCACAACGACCGCCGCA
>VAZT01000441.1 GCA_005884825.1 Alphaproteobacteria bacterium | reverse complement strand
TTCGGCGCGCGGCGCGAATGGCGTTCCAGATGCGCTCGGCTGTTGCTGGCAGCTCGATATGCTCGACGCCGAACTCCGCGAGCGCGTCTACGATAGCGTTCGCCACCGCGGCGAGCCCCGGCGTGATTCCGCCTTCGCTGCCGCCGCGCATCCCGAGCGGGTTCGTCGTCGACGGCACCTCGCTAATCTCCGTATCGAGGCCGGGCAGCAGGTCAGCGCGCGGCAATGCGTAATCCAGCAGTGACCCGCACAGGAGCTGGCCCGATCGGGGGTCGTAGACGCACTGCTCCCACAGCGCCTGGCCGATCCCCTGCGCGATGCCGCCGTGGCTCTGGCCATGGATCAGAAGCGGGTTCACCGCCCGGCCACAATCGTCGACCGAAGCATACCGGACGACCTCGACCAGACCGGTCTCCGGATCAACCTCCACCTCGCACACCGCGGAGGTATAGGCGTAAGACGGGACGCTCATCGTTTCGTCAGAGACAGCCATCAGCGGGCCGCGCAAGTCAGACGAGTCGCCCGGCACGCCGACGGCGACCTCGAACAGGCCGATGCCGCGGTCGGTCCCCTTTACGACGAAGCGCCCGCGTGCGAATTCGATATCCTGCTCGGCGGCTTCGAGCAGGGCGCCGGCGATGCGGCGCCCCTTGTCGATGATGGCGTCTGCGGCCTTGGCGATGACCCAGGAGCCAAGGCGCATCGAGCGCGCCGAGGCCGAGCCGCCGCCAGCCTGTACGCGGTCGGTATCTCCGGTCACCAGGCTGACCCGCTCAGGCTCGGCGCCGAGCCATTCGGCAATGACCTGCGCGAAGCTTGTCTCGTGGCCCTGGCCCGCCGACATCGTCCCCAATACTAGCTCGACGGTGCCAGACGGATTGACTGTCAGCTCGGCCCGCTCGCGCGGCGCGCCGGTGTTGAGCTCGATCGAATTCGCAACGCCGATGCCGCGACACCGGCCGCGCTGACGGGCTTCGGCACGGCGAGTTTCAAATCCCGCCCAATCGCCGAGTTCGGCGGCACGCTGCAGCGATTCGGGGTAGTCGCCGCTGTCATAAACGAGGCCCAAAGGATTGCGATAGGGCATTGCCGTTGGTGGCACTAGGTTGCGCCGCCGTAACTCCAGCCGATCAAATCCATGGCGGCGGCAGGCGATGTCGATCATGCGCTCGAGGACGAACACGACCTCCGGGCGCCCGGCGCTGCGGTAGGCCGAGGTCGGCGCCGTGTTGGTGACGACCGCGCGGCCGCGCATGTACGAGCAGGGGATGTCGTAGACGCTGGAGGAGATCGCGATCCCCTTCGCGAGTGGCACGAAGGAAATCGCGCTGGCGCCCAGATTGCTGGTGTTTGTGGCGCGCAGGGCGAGGAAGCGGCCATTCTCGTCAAGGGCGAGCTCTGCCTCGGAAGTCAGGTCGCGGCCGTGGAAGTCGGTGGCGAACGCCTCATGGCGCTCGCAGGTCCATTTGACCGGCCGCCCGACCCGTCTCGCCGCCCAGGCAACCAGTGCGAATTCCGGACAGGTGCTGTTGCGGATGCCGAAATTGCCGCCGACATCGCCCGACACGACGCGGACAGCGGCGGGCGGTACCCC
>VAZT01000440.1 GCA_005884825.1 Alphaproteobacteria bacterium | reverse complement strand
AGCACTGCCCCGACCGCCGGGCCGGCGCGGAAGATCATGCCGTAGAGCGCCATGATCCGGCCGCGCATCCGAATGTCGACCGCGGCCTGGATCAGGGTCTGCGCGCCGACCCCGGTGATCGTCATCGCGGCGCCGGCGACGAAAACGCAGGGAAGGGCGAGGTAGAACTGGTCCGTCAGAGTAAAAGCGAGGATGGCCAGCGAAATGATCAAGGTATTGCCGAGCACGAGTCGGGTCAGTCCGATGATGGCCGGGCGCAGCAGCATCCAGCCGGCCCCGAAGATCGCGCCGAGCCCGACCGTCGAGGTCAGGGTCGCCAGGCCCTCCGGCCCGCGCCCGAAGACGCTGTCGGCAAACCCGGGAAACAGCTCGACAAAGCCGCGCGTCCCGACCGTCGTGATCGTGAACAGCAGCAGCATCGGAGCGATGCCGGGATGATGGCTGGCATAGCCGTAAGCCTCGGCCGAGGCCTTGAGGACACTCTGCGTCGCGGCGACCGGCAATGCCGGGATGCCTCGCAAATTCGCCATCGCGACGAGAAATACGATGTAGGTCGCGGCATTGACCGCAAAGGCGGCTCCGACGCTGACCTTGGCGATGACGATGCCGGCGACCGCCGGCCCGAGGAAGCGCGCGGAATTGAAGATGATCGCATTGATCGCCAGCGCCGAAGGCAATGCCGCGCGATCGACCAGCGTCGGGATCAACGCCAGCCGCGACGGTTGCGCCACCGCGTTGAAGACGCCGAGAAGCAATGTCAGCGCGAACAACAGCTCGATCGTGATGGCGCCGGTGTAGACGAGAACCGCGAGCAGGGTTGCCTCGATGCTGCCGGCGATCTGCGTCACCCGGATGATGCCGACCCGGTCGCGCCGGTCGGCGAGGGCGCCGGCGAGCGGGCTCAAAAACACCACCGGAAAGAATTCGGCCATCGAGATGATGCCGAGCCAGGCGCCGGAATGGGTCAAGGTCCAGGCGAGCCAGCCGACCGCGACTCGCTGCATCCACACGCCGATCAGCGAAACAGCGTTCCCGCCCGCATAGATCCGGTAGTTCCTGTGCCCAAAAGCCTGGACGACATTGCCCAGTCCACCGGGAAACAGGCGATCGCGGAGGGCCGGCAGATCGGGTACTCAGCGCTGCGGCAAATGTGCGGCGAGGCGACCGCCGATGCGGATCGGCCCTACCGAAAGGGCCAGACCGGTTTTCTCATCGGTTTCGAGGAGGATGCCGCACAACGTCGCTTCGCCCTCGGCGACTTGCGGGCGCTCGCCGGGCATCTTGGTGACGAACTTAAGGACCGCCGGGCCTTTTTGCATACCAATCACGGAGTCGTAATCGCCGCACATTCCGGCATCGGTCTGGTAGGCGGTGCCGCCTGGAAAGATCTGGTGGTCGGCGGTCGGCACATGGCAGTGCGACCCGAAGACGGCCGAGACGCGGCCATCGGCAAAATGACCGAGCGCCATCTTTTCGCTCGAGGCCTCGGCGTGAAAATCGACGAGGATCGCCGCGGCCTCGACGCCGAGGTGGAATTCGGCGAGGAGCTCTTCGAGCCGGGCGAAGGGGTCGTCGAGCGCATCCATGAAGAGCCGGCCCATCAGGTTGACGACGAGAACGCTCCTCTCGCCGACCGGATGCAGCCGCCAGCCGGCACCGGGGGTTCCCTTCGGGAAGTTCGCCGGGCGCAGGACGCGGGGATCGCGCTCGATATAGGGGATGATTTCGCGTTGGTCCCAGACGTGATTGCCGGTGGTCAAGACATCGACTTCGGCGTCGTAAAATTCGCCGCAGAGGCGTTCGGTCAGGCCGCGGCCGGCCGCCGCGTTCTCGGCATTGACGACGACCAGGTCGAGGGCGAACCGACGGCGCAGGGCCGGCATGTGCTTTTTTACGGCCTCACGGCCGGGCCGTCCGACAACATCGCCACAAAACAGGATTTTCACACGGCCCCCAGGCGGGAGATAGCTTGCGGAGTGGAGCCGGCTCGGCCGTCGGCGTGCAACTCCTCCGTGGCCCGCCGTAGCAGGTGGGCGACCAT
>VAZT01000457.1 GCA_005884825.1 Alphaproteobacteria bacterium | reverse complement strand
TCGCCGATGTCTCGTTCAACACCGTTTCAAAGCTGCTGATCGACGCCGGCAAAGCATGCCTAGATTATCAGGATCGGCACCGCCGCAGCCGGGTCAACTCATCACGCTCGAATGCGGTCAGACCAGCGAGGCCAAGCGGCATAGGTCACCCCTTGAAATCTTGATTGAGTGCGGTGATGTGCCGTTGAGTTGAAACGCAGCGGAGTCGCGGATGCGGAACGGGCACGGCGGGGCGAGACGCGGTGCGGGTCGTCCGATGGGACGGCGGAATTTGCGACCGATTGGGGCGCTCCAATCGATCCTGACGGAGGACGAAAAGCATTTAGGTCTTATTCCGGTGGAATTTAGTGGCGACAGTCTGGAATTTTTGCGCGCCACAATGATGGGCAAGATCTGGCCGACACGGGAGCAGATATACGCTGCAAAGAGCATATTAGCGGTAGAACATTTGGCTGCGGCTACCATTGCAGGCCGCTCGATTGACGACATCCGCGAAGAAGTCCGAAAAGAATTTATGGGTGGCGGCGATCGCGAGGATTACGTCGAGAAGATCTTGGATCAAATACGGCGCATTCGTGAGGCGACACCATTACACGAGCGCGTCCATCAATATCTGACAGATGACTTGGCCGATGAGAGCGGCCAAGTCACCGATGATGACCAGCAGCTGATTGAACAGGTCGTGAGCCTGATTAAAGCGAGGCGTCCGGCAGCGCACCCGATCGCCCAGCTCGCGCTACCGCCATCGCGCCGGTGAAGCTGGGCAAGGTCACGCGACGAGATTGCAACATGGACGCAGAAAGCGGCGCAAACGTTTCCGATCGATGCCAGGATCCGCGTCCGTAAATCCTTCGCGGCGCAGCTCGCCGACGCGCTGGAAAATTGCTGGCTAGCGATCGCGCGGTCAAACCAGCTGCCGCCACCGGGCGATCGGTGGCAAATCTGGTTGTTGCTGGCGGGCCGGGCTTTTGGAAAGGAAACGACGGGGCAGCTGATCATCCATGCGCCAGCCGGTAGCGCAGGAAATCGGTGAGCCACGGCGGGAGGTCCAACAGCTTCATCAGCACGTCGGTGTCGAGCGACACGAGGATTGAACCCAGCACCGCTGTGAGGGCGCCGATGAGGACGGCGGCGTTCATCACCTCGTAGTCGCGGTTGATGCATTGTGACAGGAACAGCCGGAAGACTAGAGAGAGTTGGAGGATCGGCGTCACCACCATCAGCGGCGCTACGGCAAGCGAGGCATAGACGAAGGCCTGGGAAATGGCGACCAGCACGGCCGAGGAAAGAAACCACGGCAGGTTTTCACTGCTCATACCCCTGATGTCGTCCCAGAAGCTGGGCTTGAGCAGGATCAGCGAGAATAACAGCGTCGCCGCCGCATAGGCACGGGTGTCGGGGTGGCAGACGGAAGTCGGTTAGTTGCGGGCCGCCCCATGGTCGGGCCGCGACTCTGTGGGTGGATTTAGCATTTACAGAGCTCTCGCATCGAACGCGCCATAACGGTCGCCCAGCACGAAGGTTGGCCAAGATGGCCGAAAGTGTGATTTACCCTTATTTACCATGATTAATGAGGCTTAACTCACACTCGATCAATGTGGGTGGTTATCTCATCGGATGGCAACGGATTTTGGCCTCTTTCAAAAGAAGGGATTGGCGGATGCGCGCTGCTGCCTCAGCTCAATCGAGTACCCCCGCCCCCAATACCGTGGACGGCTCGAAGCTGTCTCCGTGGCTGGCTGAACCCCGCGGCGCGCCCAGCCTGGGCAGGCATGCCAAGGATGCACCCGATGCTGCAACCGCTGTTGTAGAGATTTCTCCGCCAAAAAAGCCGGCCGGCTCACGCGGAAGATTTGGCTAGCGGGCTTTCCAGGACTGAAGAAGCCTGAACCCCCCGAGATGTCCTCATAGTCCCGCGGCTATGGACCTTGCGTCCGAAACGCGGGCGGTCATCGAGTTCGGCCCCTTCCGGATCGTCCCGCATCGTCGCGAGCTCCTCGCCGACGGTCAGCCGATCCGCCTTGGCGGGCGCTCCTTTGATGTGCTGATGGCGCTGATCGAGGGGCAAGGGGCCGTCGTTGCCAAAGAAACGCTCATGGAACGAGTCTGGCCGAACCGGATTGTCGAGGAGAACAGTCTGCACTTCCAGATCGCGGCCTTGCGCAACGCCTTCGGAGCGGATCGCGACCTGATCCGCACGATTTCCGGACGAGGCTACCAGTTTACCGGGGAGATCCGCACGGTTGCGGCGAGCCCTGATATGCAGGCGGTTACAAGGACGGCCTTGCAGGCGCCCGCCCCACCCCGTCCACCGACGAACCTGCCAGAGCCAGTTTCCGAACTGATCGGCCGCGACGTCGAGATCGACGAGGTCCTGGGCCTTACCGCCACCCAGCGCCTGGTCACATTGACGGGTGCCGGAGGGATCGGCAAGACGCGCCTCGGGCTCGAGGTCGCACGACGCCTGCTGCCTGAATTCGCCGACGGGGTCTGGATTATTGAGCTCGCGCCGCTTTCGGATCCCGACCTCGTGCCGGTGACCGTCGCGACTGAGTTCGGTCTCGACCTCGCCGGCGGCGCTGTATCGCCCGAACGCGTCGCGAATGCGCTCGCCGCGAAACAGCTCCTGCTGGTGCTCGACAATTGCGAGCATCTCGTCGGCGCCGCGGCGAGCATGGCCGAGGCAGTGCTTCGCGCCAACCCGGCAGCGCGCGTGCTGGCGACGAGCCGCGAGCC
>VAZT01000456.1 GCA_005884825.1 Alphaproteobacteria bacterium | reverse complement strand
TTGCGTCCGCGCCGGCCGCGGCAGTGGGGCGCGTGCTGGCTGGCACTGATGATGTGGCGCGAGCTGCAGCTCGATCAGTTCTGGTCGAAGCGGCTGGGAGTGAGCCGCAAAGGGACGCGTTGGGATCAGGTGCTGTTCGTGCTGGTCGCCTACCGTCTGCTGGCGCCGGGCAGCGAGTGGCGCCTGCATCGCGAGTGGCTTCAGCGCAGCGCGCTGGCCGATCTGCTGGGTGAGGATGCCGGGCTCGCCGAGATCCATAAACTGTACCGCTGTCACGACCGGTTGCTGGTGCACAAGCAGGCGGTCTTCGATCATCTGGTGGGACGGTGGCGAGATCTGTTCAACATCAGCTACGATGTGCTGCTCTACGATCTGACGAGCACCTATTTCGAGGCGGATCCGCCGTTCCCGGAAGGCGACAAGCGGCGCTTTGGGTACTCGCGCGATCACCGGCCGGATTGTGTGCAGATCATCATCGCTCTGGTGGTGACCCCGGAAGGCCTGCCGCTGGCCTATGAGGTGCTGCCCGGCAACACCGCGGACAAGACGACGTTGCGGGGGTTTCTCGAACGCATCGAGCGGCAATACGGCAAGGCGCGCCGCATCTGGCTGATGGACCGCGGCGTGCCGACCGAAGAGGTACTCGCAGAAATGCGCGCGGCCGACCCGCCAGTGCATTATCTGGTGGGCACGCCGAAGGGCCGCCTGACGCGCCTGGAGAAGCGTCTCATCGCTCAACCGTGACAGCAAGCGAGACCCGGCGTGCAGGTGAAGCTCTTGGCGCAAGAAGGCGAACTCTACGTTCTGGCGCAAAGCCGCGACCGCGTTGCCAAGGAGCGGGCAATGCGGCGGGGAACTGCTGATGAAACTCGGCGCCGCGCGCGATCAGTCGCGCAGCGCCTGGCGCCTGGTGATCGATGTCGTCGCAGACAGCTCAACCTTCAGCTATCGGCTCGATCGCAACAAACTCCGGCAGACACGATTGCGCGAAGGCCGGTATCTGTTGCGCACCAATCTTGTCGAGGAAGACCCCGCCAAGCTGTGGAGCCATTATCTGCTGCTGGTGGCGGTCGAGGAGGCGTTCAAGAACCTCAAAAGCCTGCCCCTGCGAAGGCAGGGGGCGACCTCGCGGTCCGGCCGGTCTTTCACCAGCTCGAGGCGCGCATCGAGGCGCACGTCTTCATCGCCTTCCTGGCCTACTGTCTGCACGTCACTCTGGCGCGGCGCCTGCATGCGCTGGCGCCAGGGCTGACGCCGCGCAGTGTGCTGGAGAAGTTCGCCGCCGTGCAGATGATCGACGTGCACCTGCCGACCACCGACGGCCGCCAGCTGGTGCTCACTCGCTATACCGAGCCCGAGCCCGAGCTCAGCCTCTTGCTGAAGAAGCTGAAACTGGAGCTGCCCGCCCAACCGCCACCCAACATCACCGCCACGGCGCCCGCGCCACCCACCCCGCTGTAGTGCCGACCTTCGGGGGTCGGCCTCAGTAATCTCAACTACTTAGGCGTCTTAAAAGTGCTCGAATAGGCGAAGATGGGCTAAATCTGGATGCGCCGGACACTCGTGCATAAGCCCTTGTCAGAGATTGGACTGTCAACATAATGGTGTTCGGAGAAACCACACTGGCATTGCTGGGCGGGTAATGAACCTGAGGAGTAAGATGGATATCCTCGTCCATGACTTCTCGGGGTCGGTCGCGCCAATTATCGCTGCAATTTCATGATTTCGAACAGATCGGCGGTTTCGAAGTTGCGTCGGCTGAAAACTCCGGTACTACGGACAGCGGGGTTTCCGATGAAGGGCGATCTATCCCGCCTATCTATCTCCATATTTGGTCAGTGGGGGTCAGTGCCGGGTCGCCGACGTCGAAGGGGTAGCCAATCGCCTCTGTTGGGCGGCTAGGCCGAGCCCACGGCCGCCCATTTCTCGATTTCAGCCTTTTCGGCCAGGAGACCGTCGATTTCCGCCTCCACGATCTTGACGCGTTCCTGTTGACCGGCTGCGGTCGCCTCTCTGTCTTCGACAAAGCGGTCGATCAGCAGATCTTGGAGTTGCATGATCCTGGCTCGCTCCTCTGGGGTTAGGAGCCCTCTGTGCTGACTCATTCTTTCCGACCTCCCGAGACGCGGCTGCTGTTTGGCTGAGAAACGCACGGGAGGAAGCATCAGCTTCTTTCCTGGTCTTGCGTGGCCAACTCTCTTCTCCGGGCCGCCGTTGGGGCAGCGGCGGCGCGGGCGAGCCGTTCGAAGCTTTCAGCAAGCTCCAAGACCGCCTTCCTCGCGCCAGGATCGTTCAACTGCCCAGCTACCTCCCGCGCTTGTTCGGCGCGGTCGAGCCACTCCAAGGCTTCGTTCAAAATCGACGGCATCTGGTCCTCCCTCAATAGTTTCCTGTCACTGCTCCTCTCGCTTTCAAAGTTGCGTCTGCGCTACCAAGGCCATATGGAGCCCAATGCGGAGACCACCAGCCACACCGCGCCCCAAAACCCCAGCGACAGAAGCAGCACCACGATGAGCCCTCCTCCTGGGGCGAGCCTTGGGATCGCATCGCTTGCCGCTGCATCTGGGTGAAATCGCCCAGAATGACCGCTTTCCGAAACAGCCGAGTCGTACGATGGTGACACTACATCGTCGCTCACGGGTCGGTCCTGTCGCTCCTCTCCGGGCACGCGAGTGCCGCAGGCCCGATCATGTGAAATCGGGCTTTAACCATGATATACGAGGAATCAAGCGGGAGGAAGCGTCAAAATGCTGTCAGTGCCCACCTGAGGACTAACCCTTCCGCGGGATCCCGCGAACTCCCCGACGCTGTCGATAAATACACACCACAAGGCCGACTCCCGACGGAAACGGACTCTCCGCGTTCCTAAGACGGCGCCTATCAAGCCCTCGCCGTGGAGATCAAGACGAAATCTCCAACCGCGGAAATGGGGTTTCGCTAAGGAGACGTGCTGCGGCGGCCAGCAATGAATCCCCAAATCAGTAAGATAATGACCGCGCCGACCACTGCTCCAATCAGGCCAGCGCCTTCGTCCGCGCGATACCAACCTATCGCTTGGCCCAGATA
>VAZT01000455.1 GCA_005884825.1 Alphaproteobacteria bacterium | reverse complement strand
TCGCAGCACCCACGCCCCATAGCAGCGAGACCGGTTTGCCGGCGAGGAACGCCGGTGCCTCGCGGCGGCTGAGAACCGCGAAGCCGCGCGGCTTGTCGAGGTCGGAGGCGATCTTGGCGAGAAATTTGTTGTCGCTCAATCCGATCGACACAGTGACCCCGTGCGCGGTTTCGACCCGCTTGGCGAGCCCGGCGAGGAGCTGGGCGGGGCAGGAACCGTGCAGGGCTTTGGTGCCGCCGAGGTGGAGAAACGCCTCGTCGATCGACACGGGTTCGACCAACGGGGTGAGCTGCCGCATCTCGGCCCGTACCTCACGTCCGACGGCACTGTACTTCGCCATATCCGGGCGGATGACGACCGCATCCGGGCAGGCCGCCAATGCCTTGAACATTGGCATCGCCGAGCGCACGCCATAGAGCCGCGCGACATAGCAGCAGGCGAGCACGACGCCGCGGGCGCCGCCGCCGATAATGACCGGGCGGTCTGCCAATTCGGGTCTGTCGCGCTTTTCGACGGCAGCATAAAACGCGTCGCAATCGACATGTGCGACGGCCAGAGAGCCGAGTTCGGCATGGCGGACCAGCCGCGGCGAGCCGCAACCGGCGCAACGCTCGCTTCGGTGCTCCGCGGTTCCGAGGGCGCCGCAATCGCGGCACAGCGTGTTCACGGCGTCTCGCCCGGAGGCCACAACCACGCTGCCCCGCGCACGCCGCTGGACGCGCCATGGACCGGCGCAAGCAAGGGGGTGTCCACGCGATCGGAAAAGATGTACCGAGTCCATAATCGTGGGACTTGCTCGTAAAGCGCAGAGATGCCCGACAGCCCTCCCCCGAGCACGATCGCATTCGGATCAACCATGTTGATAACCGAAGCCAGTCCCCGGGCGAGCCGGTCCATGAAACGATCGAGCGTGACGCAGCACTTGAGATCTCCCGCCGCTGCTGCCTCGGCGATCTCCGGTGCGCTCAGCGTCTCATGATAGTGGCGGTGATGATCCGCAGCCAACGCCGGGCCCGAAAGGAAGGTTTCGAGACAACCGGATCGGCCGCACCAGCAGGCTGGTCCGGGAACCTCGTCCGGCGTTGGCCAGGGCAACGGATTGTGCCCCCACTCTCCTGCGATGGCGTTGGCGCCGACCAGGATCTGCCGTCTGATCGCTATCCCACCTCCGACGCCCGTCCCGAGAATGACGCCGAAGACCGTCTCCGCCGCAGCGCCGGCGCCGTCGGTCGCCTCGGACAAGGCGAAACAGTTGGCATCATTGGCAAGCCGCGTCGGCCGCCCGAGTGCGCGCTCGAGGTCGCGCTGCAACGGGCGTCCGATCAGCCATGTGGAGTTGGCGTTTTTGATGAGGCCGGTGGCGGGAGAGACAGCGCCCGGGATGCCGATGCCTACCGGTGGCGTTGCCCCGATTTCTTGCTCGATCGTGCTGACCAGGTCGATGATCGCATTGATCGTTTCGCGATAATCCTGTGCCGGCGTGGCCACACGGTGGCGAAAACGCACCGATCCGCAGGCGTCTATGGCGGCGCCTTCGATCTTCGTGCCGCCGAGATCGATGCCGATGCGAAACCGTGCTGACATGGCGCGATTTCCTCACACAGAGCGGTTACGAATAATTAAGCTCGATCCTTTAGAAAGCATCGGTGCAGCCGGTGCGGAACCGGCGGTTGCGGCAAAATTTGTCGCTTTCGAGGCTGGGAGCATGACATTGGACGTTGCAAAACCGGAGACGGAGGGCGATCGACCGGTACGGAAGAAGGTGTTGATCGTCGAGGATAACGACCTCAATATGAAGCTCTTCAACGATCTTCTCGTTGCTCACGGCTATGGTACACTGCAGACCAAGGACGGTGTCGAGGCGCTTGCGCTGGCGCGTCAACATCATCCGGATCTGATTCTGATGGACATCCAGCTGCCGGAAGTATCCGGTTTGCAAGTCACGCAATGGATCAAGGGAGACGCTGATCTGCGGATGATCCCGGTCATCGCGGTGACCGCGTTTGCGATGAAAGGCGACGAGGAGAAGATGCGGAACGGTGGTTGCGAGGCCTATATCGCGAAGCCGATTTCGGTGACGAGCTTTTTGCAAACCGTCGAGCGCTTCCTCTCCTGAGAGAGGCGCTAGCGAGTACTTCGATGTTTTGACGGCGTATAACGGGCCCACCGCCCTGGAAATCGCCGAGACCGAGCTTCCTGACGTAATTCTTCTCGACGTCATGATGCCGCGGATGGACGGGTTCGAGGTTTGCCGCCAGCTGAAGGCCAATCGGCGAACCGTCGATGTTCCGGTCGTCATGGTCACGGCGCTTTCCGACACCGCCAACCGCTTGCGCGGCCTCGAGGCCGGCGCCGACGATTTCCTGACCAAGCCGGTGAACGATGTCGCGCTGTTCGCCCGCGTCCGCTCGCTCGTGCGGCTGAAGCGGATGATGGAGGAACTGCGCGTCCGCGAGGGGATTTGCAGCAAGTTCGGCGGCAGCGACGCTCCGGTTTGCGAGGATGCCGGCCCTGCCCGCATCATGATCGTCGATGACGATGAATTCGCGGTTGCCCGAATGACCGAGACATTGTTGCCGGTCGCCCATTCGGTGGTGCGCGCATCAAGCTGCGCCGAAGCATGGATGTTGCTCGCACCGGATATCGAGCTGATCATCGCGAGCTTGTGCACACCAGGCAGCGACGCGTTACGGCTCGTCACGCAGTGCCGCGCCAACGAAACGTTCCGTCAACTGCCG
>VAZT01000454.1 GCA_005884825.1 Alphaproteobacteria bacterium | reverse complement strand
GCCAATGACCTGGCCTCCTCAACGGTGATCACGCCCTCATTGCCGACCCTCTGCATTGCTTGCGCCATCATGCGCCCGATTTCGACGTCTCCATTGGCGCTAATGGTGGCTATTTGCGCGATTTCGTCATTGGTCGAGACCTTCCGTGACCGCTTGCGCACGTCATCGACGACGACATGGACGGCCATGTCGACGCCGCGCTTCAGATCCATCGGGCTCATCCCCGCAACCACCGCTTTCGCGCCCTCATGCACAATCGCCTGCGCGAGAACGGTTGCCGTGGTGGTGCCGTCGCCGGCAAGCTCGCCGGTCTTCACGGCGACCTCCTTCAGCATCTGCGCGCCGATGTTCTCGAACCGGTCGGCAAGCTCGATTTCCTTCGCGACCGCCACCCCGTCCTTGCTGATCCGCGGGGCCCCGAAAGACTTGTCGAGAAGGACGTTGCGGCCCTTTGGCCCCAATGTAACCTTGACCGCGTCCGCCAAAATATCGATCCCGCGCAGCATCTTTTCGCGTGCAGCAGTACCGAACCGAACTTCTTTCGCCCCCATCGCTCAGTCCTCCGTCAAGCTGCTCGAGCCGAAGAGTGCGCATCTCCTTCGATCACACCGAAGACGTCGCTCTCCTTCATGATCAGCCGATCTTCGCCCTCGATAATCACTTCGGTGCCGGACCATTTGCCGAACAGGACGCGATCACCGACCCGGACATCCAGCGGCTGAACGGTGCCCGTCTCGTCACGCGCACCGGGACCGACCGCGAGGACCTCACCCTCGATCGGCTTTTCCTTTGCAGTATCGGGAATGATGATGCCGCCCGGGGTCTTCTCCTCGGCCTCTATGCGCTTCACCAGAATTCGGTCATGGAGGGGTCTGAAATGCGTCATGCTTCGGCTCCTGTGCCGTGATGTCATGAGATTAACTGCGCCAGTCGGAGCTGCCTCACCTTGATGCCTGTCAACATTCGTGAAAAAGGCTGGCGTCAATGCCGCGATACCGCCTCACGCGCCTTTTTGATGGCGGTGGGGGTCGCCATCGGCGAGATGCTCGCAGAGGAAGAACACGTGCATTTCGTTTGTCCGTATCACGTCGCTGACAAACAGGTCGTTTGTCCCTTCATCGCCATTCTGGCTCGCTTCCTTCGCCGCCCTGCGGGATTCGATGAGGATTTTTTCATGCGCATCGAGCAGTCGCGAGATTTGCGCCGGCACTGATTCCCTTCCCTTTGGCGGGCGCGGAATCGAACTTGCCTCGGCGACATCATGCGGCGCTGCGAGCGGAACGCCGCCGAGCGCGGCGACGCGCTCGGCCAACGCATCCATCATCTCGAGCTGCTCGGCGTAGTGCTTATCGAACAGCAGGTGCAGCTGGTAGAAGGTTGCGCCGGAAACCTGCCAGTGATGCTTCTTGTAGAGATCGCGCAGCATCATCGTATCGGCGAGCACTTGGTTGAGCGCGCCGATGCTCGTGCTCCGCACGTTTTCGCCGAGACCGATCGGCACCGGATAGACCGTTCCAAACTCCTGGATGACATTGTCTTTTCCGTGCTGCCGATTGCGGCTCTCCGCGATTCTCGTCAAAGCCATGCATCTCCTCCTGTCAGACAATTCCTCCCCCGCAGTGCCGCAAGAATTGGACGACAAGGACAGGGTTGCATTGATGACTATCAATTTGGGTTGTCGTGAGAGATGGCCGTCGTTATTCGCTGATACGAGCCGGCCTTGCCGGCACGAAAGTCGTAAAAAATGATACCGGTCAAGGAAGCGCTCAGCGGCTGCGTGGTAGCCGATGCTGCGGGTGTGATCCAAAATCAGGAGGTACTATGAGATCCGACAGCGAAATCAAACGCGACGTTGAAGACGAGCTCAGGTGGGATCCGAACATCGATCCAACCGATATTGCCGTAGCGGTCAAGAGCGGGGTCGTCACCTTGACCGGGTTCGTTCGGAGCTATGCAGAAAAATTTGCGGCGGAACGGGCCGCAAAGCGAGTGGAGGGGGTCGTCGGAGTGGCCAATGATCTCGAGGTGCGTTTGCCACAGACCGACGAGAGACCGGATCCAGAAATTGCGCGCGACGCCGTTGCAAACCTAAAAATTTGGCTGCCCAGCTCCTGGGAGCACATCAAAGCGATTGTCAAGAACGGCTGGGTGACGCTCGAGGGCGAGGTCGAGTGGAATTACCAGCGGGACTACGCGGAACGGGCGGTGCGTTGGATCAAAGGAGTGAAGGGTGTCAGCAACTTGATCCGACTGCAGCCGCGGGTGGGACCCGAGCCGACGGAGATCAAGCAGAAGATCGAGGAAGCGTTCCGGCGCAGCGCGCTGGTCGACGCCAACCGCATCGCGGTCGAGACGCATGGCGGCGAGGTCGTCCTCAGAGGCAGCGTGCGATCCTGGGCGGAACGCGAAGAAGCCGAACGCGCTGCCTGGCTGGCGCCCGGGGTCACCAGAGTGGACAACCGAATTGCGGTGGGCCCATAAAATTCGTAACGAAGTTGATCGGCGTCAAAGCTGAGCCGGCACCGTAGTGCCAATATAATTTTCGTCGCGTCAGTAGCGCGATTCCTCCCGAACTCAGGCCCCGCCGGTACCCCGGCGGGGCTATTTTTTCCAGAGCCTGCTCTAGAGCGGATTCCGACCAGGTTGCGCCACTCACTCCAGCCGTCATTGCGAGCGACAGCGAAGCAATCTCGGGCCGCTGGGCGCTCGATCCGGTCGAGATTGCTTCGTCGCGCAAGGCGCGCCTCGCAATGACAGCGCCGCCTCGATCGAAATCTGCGCTAGCGCGGTGACGAATGGCGCGGTGAGTACAACCAAAACTGACGATCATCAATGCGCGGCTGATTTACTGAATGCTACT
>VAZT01000078.1 GCA_005884825.1 Alphaproteobacteria bacterium | reverse complement strand
GCTCCGGCCCGCCGACAGCACCAAACCGGCCGCGCATAGCCCGGCAGCGGAGATGAGCGCGGCCACGCCTCGGGGCAGCACGACGAGCAGCGGAAAAAATAGCAGAGCAGCAGTGTCGAGACCGGCCTCGGACCACGCCGCAATGCGCTGGGCAAAGCGGTCTCGCAAGAATGCGACGGGTTGGGATCGCGAACCTTCCGCCCGCACCGCGGGCAAGATGCCCCCGGGCAAAGACACGGGCTCAGAAGGGTCTGCCGCCCTCACTAAGGACAGATTTCGATCGTGGAGAAAAAGAAGGCGATCTCCTCCTCCGCATTCTCGGGCGAGTCGGACCCGTGCACCGAGTTTGCTTCGATCGACTCGGCAAAATCCTTTCGGATAGTGCCGGGCGCGGCGTTCACCGGGTCTGTCGCGCCCATGATTTCGCGGTTCAGCACCACCGCATTCTCGCCTTCGAGCACTTGGACCAGGATCGGGCCCGAACTCATAAACGCGACCAGATCGCGGTAGAACGGACGCCCGGCGTGCACCTCATAGAACCGCTCCGCCTGGCCCTGTGAAAGCTGGATGCGCTTCTGAGCGATGATGCGCAGCCCGCCCCTCTCGAGGCGGTGGTTGATCGCGCCGGTAATATTGCGGCGCGTCGCGTCCGGTTTGATGATCGACAAAGTCCGTTCGATGGTCATCCGCATCTCTCTTTTCTCGTCAGGTCTTTCGCTCCCAGCCCGATGCGGTCTGCTGCCAATAGGTCAAATTGCACCCGGCTTCGCGGGCACGCCGCCAACGGCTGCGCGCTGCCTCGACCGCGTCCGCGTCGTTGCCGTCGAAGACATCGGCGCAGCGGGTGAACGCCTGGAAATCCTCGACTTCGAGACCGTCGACCAGAACGATCATCGAAGCGCCGTTCGGGTTCTCGGCGTGATGGGTGAGCCAGATCGGCTGCATCGCCGGGTTGCCGTCGCGCGCCGAACCGTGCGGCAGGAACGCTGCCTCCTCGTAGCTCCAAAGCGCCGCGTTGAGGTGTTCGACCCGCTCGGGAGAAGCGGCCCGCACAATCACGCGATGTCCCTGCGCGCAGGCCCGCTCGAGAAGCTTCGGCAGGGCCCGTTCCAGCGGCGTCGACAGCAAGTGGTAGAAGCCGATTTCGGCCAAGGCCGGCTCCTTGTCGTGATCTAGTCCTTTTCGTAATAGTTAGAGACGAACCGATCGAGCAGCCTGACTCCGAACGCGGTGGCGCCCTTCGGCACGGTTGGCGCGTCCTTTGTCGACCACGCCGTGCCGGCGATGTCGAGATGCGCCCACGGCACCTCGTTGACGAAGCGCTGAACAAACTGGGCGCCGATAATGCTCCCCGCAGCTCGGCCACCACCGATGTTTTTGACGTCGGCGGCGTCGCTGTCGATCTCGCGGTCATAGCTTTCGGCGAGCGGCAGCCGCCAGACTTGCTCGCCAACCGCTTTGCCGGCCTCGACCAGCCGCTCGGCGAGTTGGTCATTGTTCGAGAAGAGGCCGGCCTGATGATGGCCGAGCGCAACTATGACGGCACCCGTCAAAGTCGCCAAATCGATCATCAGGCGCGGCTTGAAGCGATCCTGGCAATACCACAGCGCGTCGGCGAGCACCAACCGGCCCTCTGCGTCGGTGTTCAAGACTTCGATCGTCTGACCGGACATCGACGTGACGATGTCGCCGGGACGCTGCGCAGTACCCGACGGCATGTTTTCGACCAGCCCGACGACCCCGACCGCATTTACGGGGGCGTTGCGCGCGGCGAGCAGCCGCATCAGGCCGATGACCACGGCGGAGCCCGCCATGTCCCATTTCATGTCGCCCATCCCGGCGGCCGGTTTGATCGAGATGCCGCCGGTATCAAACGTGACGCCCTTGCCGACAAAGGCGAGAGGCTGGCTGCGCGCCCCGCCCGAGTCGTTGGCGCCGTTCCACTGCATGACAACGACGCGGGGGGGCCGGGCGCTGCCTTGTCCTACCGCGAGCAGCGCGTTCATTCCCAAGTCTCGCATTTTGTGCTCGTCGAGGATTTCGACATCGACGCCAAGCTCGGCAAGCCGCGCGGCTTCTGCCGCCAGCGTCTCCGGATAGATTACGTTTGCCGGCTCCGAAACCAAATCGCGGGTCAGAAACACCGCTTCCGCCGCCTTCTCGAGCGGCTGATAGGCACGTTTCGCGCCCTTCGCACCGCTGGTGGCGACCGTCAGGCGATTGAGCGACGGCTTCTGCTCCGGCTTCTGCTTGGTTTTGTACTTGTCGAACCGATAGGATCTGAGCTGCGCGCCAAACGCCAATTCGGCGGCTGCATCGGTGGCGCCGATCGACGCCCCCTCGGCAACGTCGATCATCAACGTCGCCTCCTCCTCTCCGGCCCCGTTTAGATGCGCGACCAGATTTCCGCCGAGTTGCTGAAAGGACCGGGAGTCGGGCGATTCGGGTTTGCCGAGACCGGCAAGGACGATCCGGCTCACCGAGAGATTGGCGGGGCCGATAATCGGCAGCAGCTCGTCCTTCTTGCCGCTGAACCGAGATGCGGCGGCGAGTGCACGGGTGATGGCGCCTGCCGCCGCTTCGTCGAGCCGTCTTGCGGCCGGCGTCAACACCTTCCCTTCCCACACCCCGACCACCACGGCGCCGCAGCGGGGCAACTCGGGCTCGGTAAAGCTGATCTTCATCGGGTGACCTCGATAAGTGGGCCGGAGAAGCGGCGGGTGGTCGGCCTTCCGGCATGGGAGTGGGTGTTAAATAGTCGAGAGCCGCAGTTGACGCCAGGGATGCGCGAGGCTGGTTGTGCGTGACCAGGCCCGATACCCTCACCCGCCTCGCTGCGCTCGGCACCCTCTTCCGCACCGCGGGAGAGGGAGGACCAAATCTCCTCGCGTCCGCGCAGAGCGCGGCCCGAGGACAGGCTCCGGGCTTGGTGGGTGAGGGCAATTCCCAGATCGATCTGGCCGGGCCGCGACGCACTCTTTATGATCGATTGCGATGAAGAGGCTCGACCGCTACATTCTGCGCCAGTGCTTCGGCGTGATGATCTTTGTCACCGCCGCACTCAGCGCTGCGATCTGGCTTGCCCAGTCGCTTCGGCTGATCGATTTGATCGTCAACCGTGGCCTGTCGATCGAGATCTTCCTTTATTTGGCCGCGCTGATCCTGCCTCGCTTTCTCGACATCGTGCTGCCGATCGGCGTCTTTATCGCGGTGCTCTTCACCTTCAACCGGCTGACCGGCGAGAGTGAGCTTGTCGTGATGCGATCGGCGGGGCTGAGCCACTTTGCGCTGGCCAAGCCTGTATTGCTGCTCGCCGGGATCGCCTTTTTCGTGCTGATGAGCCTATCCACCTATTTTCTGCCGGCTTCGAATCGGGCCTTCAAAGACCTGCAATTCGAGATTCGCAATCGCTTCGTTTCGAGCCTGATCCAGGAAGGCACGTTCACGACGATCTCGGACAAGCTGACGATCTATATCCGCAGCCGGGACGATCGGGGCGAGGTCACCGGCCTTTTTATCAGCGACAGCCGCGATCCGCAGAAGCCTGTCACAATTCTTGCCGAGCGCGGCGTCTTCGTCGATTCGCCGACCGGCGCCCGCATTGTCATGGTCAACGGCAACCGGCAGCAATTCGACCCCGAAAGCCGCAAGCTCTCGCTGTTGACCTTCGAGAGCTACACGCTCGATCTCGGTGCCTGGCGCGATGCGCCGGTTGTCCGCTTCCGCGAGGCTCAGGAGCGCTTTCTAGGCGAACTGTTCACTCCGCCTGCGGATGCCGACGACTCCCTTCGCGCTACTTTCCTTGCCGAGGCGCATCAGCGCATTCTTGTCCCGCTCTCCGCCTTCAGCTTTTGTGTAATCCCGCTGGCCTGCTTATTGCCCGGCGAGCTCAACCGCCGCGGACAGTTGAAACGCGTTCTTTTGGCGATAGGCATCGCCTTTGCATTCGAGTTGCTCGATATCGGGGTCAACAATCTCGCGGTCCGGTCGCCGGCGGCAATCCCCTTGATGTATATGGCCGACCTCTTGCCGTTCGCGCTCGGGTTTGGAATCCTGCTGCGCGGGGGGATAAAGCTCGGTTTCCGCCGGCCGCTGCTCGCGATCCGGACAACGCCCCACTTGGCGCACTGACACCTGCCGCGATTTCGGAGGGGGCCGTTGCACGTCGCGAAGACCTTTTCCGCCTATATCGCCCGCCAATTCTCGGCATGGTTCGGCGGCGTGTTCGCGGCGATGGTCATCATCACCTTTCTGCTCGATTACATCGAGCTGATCCGCCGCGGCGGCGCCAAAATCCAGGCGACGTTGGGGCTGCTCCTGGAAATGGCGGCCTTGAAGCTGCCGCACACGGCGCAAGAGGTCCTGCCGTTCGCCATCCTGTTCGGGACGATGCTCGCCTTCTGGCGTCTGACCCGCAACAACGAGCTCGTCGTCGCTCGGGCGGCGGGTGTTTCGGTTTGGCAGTTTCTGACCCCGGCCGTGCTCGTCGCGTTTCTCATCGGTCTTGTCGCTGTGACGATATTCAACCCGATCGGGTCGCTGACCGAAGCGGTCTACGAAAAGCTCGAAGGTCACGTTCTCCGCCAGGGCTCCGACCAGCTGGCCCTTTCCGGCTCGGGCTTGTGGCTCCGGCAAAGCGATCAGGCCGGCAATCAAATCGTGATCCACGCCGGCAAAATTGCTTCTCAGCAGCTGGTCCTCGATGCGGTCACACTCTTCTTTTTCAACGAGTCGACCCAGTTCACCTCGCGCATCGACGCGCAGACCGCACGGCTCGAGAGCGGCGATTGGCTGATCGAGAACGGTATCCGCTGGGCGGCGGGCGAGCCTCCCCGGCCATTCGACGAGATCCGGCTGGCGACCACCCTGACGCCGCGCAAGATCGAGGAGAGCTTCGCTTCGCCGGACACGATGTCATTCTGGGACTTGCCAGGCTTTATCGAGTTGCTCGAACAGTCGGGCTTTCCGGCGCAGCGCCACCGGCTGCATTTCAACGTGCTGCTCGCCCGCCCGTTCTTGTTGTGCGCGATGGTCTTGGTGGCGGCGACCTTCAGTCTGCGTATGCAGCGGCGCGGCGGCGCCACCTTGATGATCGTCGGCGGCGTCATCAGCGGGTTCCTGTTGTATTTCGTCTCCGACATCGTTTTCGCGCTGGGGCTTTCGACTAAGATCCCGGTCACGTTGGCGGCCTGGACGCCGACGGGAGTGAGCCTGATTTTCGGCGCCTCGATGCTGCTCCATCTGGAAGATGGCTGATGGGCGGCCGTGCGACCCCGAATTGCCGCGGCATCGCCTCATGGCTCGTGAGGGGACTACTCGGTGTGCTCGTGATCGTGAGCGCGGCAATTCCAGCGGCCGCCGAAGTCACCTTTGGCGGCGGTGCCCATGACGACAAAAACGCCCCCATTCTGTTTCGCGCCGACGAGATCCAGTACGACGAACAACTGGCCCTGACGATCGCCCGCGGTCACGTCGAAATCTCACAGAACGGTCAGGTTCTGCTCGCCGACACGGTTTCCTACAATCAGCGCACCGATACGGTGACCGCCTCGGGAAATGTCAGCCTCGCGCAGCCGACCGGCGAAATCGTCTTTGCCGATTTCATGGAGCTGCGCGATTCGATGAGCGAGGGGTTTGCAAAGAACGTGCGGATGCTGCTCGCCGACCGCTCGCGGCTGGCGGCTAATGCAATGCGCCGCACCAACGACAATCACACCGAGCTGGTGCGCGGCGTCTACTCCCCGTGCGACCTCTGCAAGGACGACCCGAGCGCGCCGCCCCTGTGGCAGCTCAAGGCGCGCGAGATCGATCATGACAAGGAGTTGCAGCTGGTCGAGTTTCATGACGCCGTCATGGAGATCGACGGCTGGCCGGTTTTTTATACTCCCTACATGTCGACCCCGGACCCGTCCGTAAAGCGCGCGAGCGGGTTCTTAACGCCCTCGATCGGGAGCTCCAACACCTTAGGCGCGCATGTCACGATCCCGTATTATCTGGTGCTCGGACCGGACAAGGATGTGACGTTCGCGCCGCGCTTCTACACCAAGGCCGGCCCATTGCTGGAAGCGGACTACCGCGAACGGTTTAGCAACGGCACGCTCGAGGCCGTCGGCAGTCTTAATCACAGCAATGTCGGCTTCGGTAACAGCACGTCGACTGAAGGGGAGCAGTGGCGCGGGCACATCAACGAGCACAGCGTCTTCGACTTGAACGAGACCTACCGCACGGGTCTCGATGTCCAGCGCGTCTCGGATCAGACCTATCTGCTGCGCTTTGGGTTCGGCAATCCGCTGCTCAACGCGATGATCAGCCGCGCCTATCTGGAAGGCTTCGAGCGGCGCGCGTCGACCGACGTCAACGCGTACCTCTTTCAGCCGCTGCTGCCCGGCATCGGCGATTCGACCCAGCCGATAGTGCTGCCGGTCGCCAATCGCAATTGGCAGAGTCCGCCGGACCCGTTTGGCGGACGCTGGAACCTGAACGCCAATATTCTCGATATCATTCGCGAGGTCGGGACTCAAACGCGCCGGCTGTCACTCGGCTCCGAGTGGAACCGGCGCTTTTCCGACTCCCTCGGCGGCCAATATAACTTTTCGGCGGGCGTCCGCGGCGACGGATATTCGATCGGCAATCTGAGCGCCGTCTCGAACCCCGAACTGCCGTCGGCGTTCTTTCCGGCGAACGGGCAACCGGCATTGGCGCCGACGCCGACCAGTTTCGTAACTGGCCGGGCCTTCCCGCAAGTCGGTCTGGTATGGAGTTATCCGCTGATTCACAGGGGCGAGACCACGACGGAGCTGATCGAGCCGATCGTCGGCGGTTTTGCGGCGCCCAGCAGCGGCAACCGGCGGAACATTCCGGACGAGGACAGCCTTTCATTCGAACTCACCGATACCGATTTGTTCCGGCGTGATCGCTTGGCGGGCTACGACATTCTCGACACCGGTCAGCGCGTCGATTACGGAACCAAGCTCGGGCTCTACGAAAAGGAGGGCGGCAGCTACCGTCTGCTGATCGGCCAGAGTTACCGCGCACAGCCCAACCCTTTTCTGCCGCCCGGTTCAGGGGCTGAAAAAAGGCTCTCGGACGTGGTGGGGCGGATGGTGCTGTCCCCCAACTCCTATCTGGATCTGATTTATCGGTTCCGGTTCGACGCCAATCCTCTGACCAATCGCAACCAGCAGCTTGGCCTCAGTGTCGGCCCGCAGAGTTTGCGGGTCTCCGGCAATTTTGTTTATCTTCCGGCGCAACTGCAAAGCGACGTGGTAACGATTCCAACCTCGGGCCAGAATGTTGTTTATGGAAAACGCGAGCAACTCTCGTTTAGTATCACCGCAAAGCTCACCCGTTACTGGTCAATGCAGGCTTCCGAAACGATCAGCCTCACCAACAGCACCGCCCTCGTCAACAATGTGCCGTCGCCGCAGGCGTCGAGCGCCAGTCTTTACGGATCGTTGTCTGCCATCTATCAGGACGAATGCATGGCGTTTATTGGCGCGGTGACCCAATCGGGAATCCGCAGCGGCGACGTGACGCCCGGGTATTCCGTGCTGTTCAGCGTCGTGTTCAAGAACCTCGGCGAGATTGGCGGCACGGTCGCGACCCTCTCCGGCGGTGCCCTGTGAAGGGTCCTCGCTCCATCGGGACACACCTATCGGGGACATAGCTGTGCACTGGGTATAAACTCTCGAGGACGTACGATCAGGGGGTTAGGTTCAGACCGATGGCGATACTCCGTTGGCTTTGCATAGGACTGGGCATAGGACTGGCGGGATTGACCTGTTTCTCCGGCCCGGCGAGCGCTGCACGGGCGCTCCCCGGAGCGGGATCGCCACCCGCCCCACCGGTCACCCAGCGCCGATCGGCGCCGCCGCCGGACGGTCGGGTAACCGAGACCCGGATCGCCGCGGTCGTCAACGACGAGGTGATCTCGGTCGGTGACCTCACCTCGCGCCTCAGAATGGTGATGCTGTCGTCAAACCTGACCGACTCGCCCGAAACACGGCAGCGCGTCGCCGCCCAGGTGCTGCGCACGATCGTCGACGAGAAACTGCAAATGCAGGAAGCCAAACGGCAAAACGTCACGGCTACCGACGAGGAGATCAACAAAGCCCTCGCGCAGATCGAAAAACAGAACAACATGCAGGCCGGGCAGCTCGACCAAGTCCTGAAGTCGCACGGCATCGAGCGCAGCGCCTTGGTCGATCAGCTGACCGCGTCGATCGTTTGGACAAAGTTGGTGCGGCGACTGGTGTCGCAGACCAATGTCGTGTCCGACGAGGAGATCGACTACGCGCTAAAGCGCGCAAAGGAAAC
>VAZT01000453.1:2845-3152 GCA_005884825.1 Alphaproteobacteria bacterium | reverse complement strand
GGAGCTCGACCTCAGCCAAGAGTCGGTGGCGTCTTGCGGATCTCGTCGCGCATGGCGTCGCGGCCCGCCTCGAACGCGCCCATGAGTCGCTGCGTCTGTTCCTCGAAGAGCTCGCGGCTCTTGTCGAGTAATTCACCGGCGCGGCCCTGCGCATCCATCGCGAGCTCCTGCGCGCGTCGCGCGAGCTCGCCGCCCCGATCGCTGAGATAGCTGCGGTTCTCTTCGCCGGTGCGGGGCGTCAGCAGGAGCCCCGCGAGCCCGCCCAACGTCGCGCCGAGCAAGAACCAGCCGAGGTAGGCGCCCCCGC
>VAZT01000453.1:0-2818 GCA_005884825.1 Alphaproteobacteria bacterium | reverse complement strand
CGTCCGACGCCGGTCGCGGCCTCGTGCACCTGATCGAGGACTTCGCCGGTCCGACGTAGCTCGCGCGTCGTCTCCTGCGTCAACGCGCGCGCGTCGGCGGTGAGCCCGCGCGCTTCCGTGGCGAGCGGCCCGACCTCGCGCTCGATCACGGAGAAAATTGCTCCGACGCGCTCGAGGGCCCGGCGGGCGCTGAGGATGGCCAGCACGAGGGCGGTCGACACCGCGACGACACAGAGTGCCAGAACGAGCGTGAGCCAGGCCGACATGCACGGGATTATACTGGCCTCCACCCGCGATGTCCTTTCAGGAGCGTTTCGAGGAACTACATCGACGTCACGCCGCGGCCGAGCTGGGCGGGGGCGATGAGCGCGTGCGCCGCCAGCACAAGGCTGGAAAGAAGACAGCGCGCGAGCGGGTCGATCTCCTCGTCGACCCCGGGTCCTTCACCGAGCTCGACAAGTTCGTCGTGCACCAGACGCAGGACTTCGGCATGGCCGAGCAACGAATCCCGGGCGACGGCGTGGTCACCGGCTATGGCACGGTGAACGGCCGGCTGGTCTTCGTGTTCAGCCAGGATTTTACCGTGTTCGGCGGGTCACTCAGCGAAGCGCATGCCGAGAAGATCTGCAAGATCATGGACCAGGCGATGAATGTCGGCGCCCCGGTCATCGGGCTCAATGATTCAGGCGGGGCGCGGATCCAGGACGGGGTGGCCTCGCTTGCCGGATATGCCGAGGTTTTCGAGCGCAATGTTCTCGCTTCGGGCGTAATACCGCAGATTTCGATGATTATGGGTCCGTGCGCCGGCGGCGCCGTCTACTCGCCGGCGATGACCGATTTCATCTTCATGGTCAAGGACACCTCATATCTGTTCGTGACCGGGCCTGAGGTGGTCAAGACCGTCACGCACGAGACCGTGACACAGGAGGAATTGGGTGGTGCGTTGACCCATACGACGCGTTCGGGCGTTGCCGATCTCGCATTCGAGAACGATGTCGAGGCATTGATCGAGCTGCGCCGGTTCATGGATTTCTTACCGACTTCGAACCGGGCGCAACCGCCGTTGCGGCCGACCTCCGATCCCTCCGACCGGAGCGAGCCGTCGCTCGAGACCCTCGTGCCGAGCAGTCCGAATAAGCCGTATGACATGAAGGAGCTCATCGCGAAGGTCGTCGACGAGCGCGATTTCTTCGAGATCCAGCCCGACTTCGCGCGCAACATCCTGATCGGCTTTGCCCGGATGGAAGGCACGACGATCGGCATCGTTGCCAACCAGCCGATGGTGCTCGCCGGCTGCCTCGACATCGACAGCTCGCGAAAGGCGGCTCGCTTCGTGCGGTTCTGCGACTGCTTCAACATCCCGATCGTGACCTTCGTCGACGTGCCCGGGTTTCTGCCCGGAACCGCCCAGGAGTATGGCGCCATCATCAAGCACGGCGCGAAGCTGTTGTTCGCCTTTGCCGAGGCAACCGTGCCGAAGGTCACCCTAATAACCCGCAAGGCCTATGGCGGCGCCTACGACGTGATGAGCTCGAAGCATCTGCGGGGCGACATCAATTTCGCCTGGCCCTCGGCCGAGATCGCGGTGATGGGGCCAAAGGGTGCGGTCGAGATCATCTTCCGCACCGATCTCGGAGACAAGGCTGCGATCGAAGCGCGGACCGAGGAGTACCGGGAGAAATTCGCCAACCCGTTCGTCGCCGCGAGCCGCGGCTTTATCGACGATGTGATTCTGCCGCGCGAAACCCGGCGGCGGCTGTGCCGAGCGCTGGCAATGCTGCGCGGCAAACAGCTCGGCAATCCGCCGAAAAAGCACGACAACATCCCGTTGTGAGAGACGGGCCGACAACTCCTCTTCGTCGCCCCCGCGAAAGCGGGGGTCCAGAGCCTGCCCCTGGCTTGAACAGGGGGCGGCTGCCCCGGCCCTGGCCGCTCCTGGGTTCCCGCTTTCGCGGGAATGACGGAGCAATCTGGCCCGCGTCCAAGCTGGGCTGTCGTGTTTAAGAAGATCCTGATTGCCAATCGCGGCGAGATCGCCTGCCGCATCATCCGGACCGCGCATCGGATGGGGATCGCGACGGTGGCGGTTTATTCCGATGCCGATACAGACGCTCTGCATGTGCGTATGGCCGACGAAGCGATCCGCATCGGGCCGGCACCTTCGGCCGAGAGCTACCTCGATATCGAACGGATCGTCGAAGCATGCCGAGAGAGCGGGACCGAGGCGGTCCACCCCGGCTACGGCTTTTTATCGGAGAACCCCGCTTTTGCCCGGGCGCTTGCGAAGGCCGGAGTGACGTTTATCGGCCCGCCGGCGGAGGCGATCGCCGCGATGGGCGACAAGATCGAGTCGAAAAAGCTGGCGCGCGCCGCCGGAGTGTCGAGCGTGCCCGGTCATCTCGACATCGTGCCCGATGCCGATACCGCCGTCGCGATCGCCCGCGACATCGGCTATCCGGTGATGATCAAGGCCTCGGCGGGCGGCGGCGGCAAAGGTATGCGGATCGCCGCGAACGACAGCGAGGCGCGCGACGGGTTTCGCTCGGCCGCGAACGAGGCGAAATCGAGCTTTGCCGACGACCGGATCTTTATCGAAAAATACATCGAGGAGCCGCGGCATATCGAAATCCAGGTGCTCGGCGACAGTCGTGGCAATATTGTTTATCTCGGTGAGCGCGAGTGCTCTATCCAGCGCCGCCACCAGAAGGTCATTGAGGAGGCGCCGAGCCCGTTTCTCGACCCCGAAACCCGCAAAGCAATGGGCAGGCAAGCGGTCTCGCTGGCGCGAGCCGTCGATTACCGCTCGGCCGGCACGGTC
>VAZT01000483.1 GCA_005884825.1 Alphaproteobacteria bacterium | reverse complement strand
TGCGCTGGCGCTGACAGCGGCAAAGCGCCTCTTCATTGAGCGCGCTAACCTCAAGAACGGCGAATGCAACCAGCGCAGTGCCAACCGAATGCTATGCGGTGGCGTCTGCGACATCCTCATTGCCAGAGCTGATTTGTTGTTCTGTCACGCGTCCCCGTGCGTGGTACGCGTTCGCCTCAGCCGAGCGGGGCTAATGGGGCAATTTACCCATTAGCCTCGCTCATCGGACGATGAGGCCTCACCGGAATCGCCTACTGTTGCTCTCTGCCGTATCGTGATCGGCTGGCCCTTCCTAAGTAGAAGTTTTCCCACTGGCTTACCATGCGTAAACATTAGGATCGATCCTCGCCGCGATTTCTCGGCCGTCGCGGATCATAAGGTTCGGCGGCGGTCGTATTGCCCGGCTGCCGGATCGGAACGGCATTACCCGGCTTGGCATCAACGCCGCTGGACCGGCTTCGTCTTCGGCACGGATCGTAAGCGGTCGCAAGCCCGCTACGACGGCCACGGCAAGGGTATCGCCGGTCGGGTAATCATCAGCCAGAAGATCATCAATACCGCGCCGAACGCGGGAAAGCCGAATCCGAACCAGGTATAGAAGAGACGGTAGTAGCTCCGCGGCAGCGGCTGTCCCTTGGCGTGCGCCGCCGCCGCGAGGTCACGCATCCGGACCTGCATCCATACGACCGGCAGCCAAAAGGCACCGGTAAAGAGGTAGAGCAGCACCGATAACACGATCCAGCCTTCGCGCAATGAATAGCCAACCTCGTCGGCGAGGAGGACGCCGGTAACCGGTTGGGCAACAACGGCGGTAGCGGTGAAGAGGAAATCGGCGATGACAACGATGCGCGACACCGCGGCGATTGCGGCCGTATCTCGCGTCAGATGCGCCATCATCATGAAAAACGCGATCCCCGCGCCTGTGCCAAGCAGCACCGCTGCGCCGATCAGATGCAGCCACTTGATTACGAAGTACACCATTACCGGTCTTCGAGGACCGCCAATGCGACCAACGTCAGCGCTAATATCGGACCAGCCTTCACCAACGGGCCGAGCGGGTCGAGCCACAGCCACGGCGTTATCGCAGTCCCGGCGACAACGTAAAACAGCGAGACCGCGATCGCGACGTAGAGCGCCGGTCGTACGGTGCGCCGCAAGGCAATGCCAATGCCGATCAGGATATCGGCAAACGCTCCGGTGATGACCGAAGCCTCCCCTGGAATGCCAGCGCCACCTTGCTGCATCAAGCCGACGCCGACCCGATAGCCTGGACCGAATGCGATTAGGCCGGTGATCACCCAGAACAGGGATAGGATCGCAATCACGGTCGGCTTCAGAAAGTACATCCTCGAAAACCACCGCTCTTGCACCGAGGCAGGATGGGCGGCAAGAGCTTCTGCCAAT
Organism: Alphaproteobacteria bacterium; assembly: GCA_005884825.1. Lineage (GTDB taxonomy): Bacteria > Pseudomonadota > Alphaproteobacteria > ATCC43930 > CGMCC-115725 > AP-15. The sequence goes on along the minus strand of VAZT01000483.1, from coordinate 599 downwards.
GACTGAGGCACGATTCCAGTCACGCGCATCCAGAGGCTCGGGTCGCCTGTAGCGCCGCGCGCGATCTCGTGCCGCGCGGTGGAACGCATCGGCGGTCGCCAGCCGAGCCAACCCGCGAAATCGCCAAGCACGTAGAGCAAAGCAGCCGCCCAGCGGGGCAAACGGAGCACACGGGCCTCGCCCCAGCCGAGCCAGCGCCGATAGAGGCGGATAATGTCGAGAAACGACAGCTTATCGGGGCCCGCAAGATCGAGGGCGGTACCCGGCGGTACTTTGGGTGTCAGGCAAAGAGCGACAGTCTCCACCACATCATCAAGCTGAACCGGTTGGAGCGGACCGGTATCGGGCATCACCGGCAGCATAGGCAAGGCGGCCAGACCACGGAACAGCGCGCTGCCGCCATACGCGGCAGCGCCCACCACCACCGACGGTCGGAGTATCACCCAATCCAGGTTGCGGGTCATCAGCGCGCGGTCGGCTGCGAGTTTGGTTTGCGAAAACGCGGTCGGCGTTTCTCGGTCCACACCTATTGCAGAAAAATGCACGACGCAGCGCACACCCAGCTGTTCGCACGCAGCGTACAAGTGCGCCGTTCCCTC
>VAZT01000482.1 GCA_005884825.1 Alphaproteobacteria bacterium | reverse complement strand
GGTTCGACCAGAACTCCTCCTGCATCCTGCGGCATATCTTCTGCCGGGCTTGCAGGTCCGGCGCGTCGAACCAAGCCTCGCGCAGCGTCTCCATATTCGGATCATTGGGCCAGCCGAACCAGGCCGTGGCGCCACTCGCCTGCAGGGGAAGATTGGGTCCGGGGGAGATGTTCCCCATCCCGCCGAGGCTCGTGTAAAAGATGCTCCACCCGCCCTTGTCAGGCGGCTCTCGGCTGGCGCGCCGCGCGACCACGCTCCCCCATTCGAGCAGCTGCATGTCAATGTTCAGACCGACGCGACGCAGAACATCGGTTGCGACCTGCGACATGGCGTGGATGCTTGGAATGGTCGAGCAGGCCAGGACGATCACCCGCTCGTCTCGGTATCCCGCGGCAACCAGTTCCTTCTTCACTCTCTCGTAGTCGTCGGGCCGCCGAGTGATCTCGACGCCGGCATCGCTCGCCATCGGCGTTCCCGGCACAAACAGCCCGACATCGATCTTGGCCAGACTCGGCTCGGCCCCGGCCACGGCGGCCATCACCGTCTCCTGGTCCACCGCGTCCAGCACGACCCGGCGCACCGCCGCATTATCGAACGGCGGGAAGAGCTGATTGAAGCGCAGACAGCCCATCCTGCCGGTGCGGTCCTTCACCGTGATGACCAGATTGTTGTTGCGCCGGAGGTACGGCACCAGGTCGATTGCCGGATTTTCCCACCAGTCGATCTCGCCCTGAGCCAATGCCGCGGCCGCAGTGGCCGGGTCTTGCACGTAACTCCAAACGACACGCTCGATATGCGCCACCTTGGGACCGGCGCTGAAGCTCGGTTTGCCGCCGGCCCGCGGGACGTAGTCGGGGTTCCTCTCGAAGGTGGCGCGCTGGCCGGGTATCCGCTCGGAGGCGACGAATTTGAACGGTCCCGAACCGACCGCTTCCTTGATCTGCTCAAAGGCGTCGGTCTTTGCCAGCCGCTCCGGCATCATCGAGCAGTAGGGCTCGGCCAGGGCTTCCGGCAAGAGCGGAAACGGCTTTTTCAGACGGAAGCGGATCGTTTTGTCGGAAATCGCCGCGAGCTCGTCGGTGCGGTCCATCAGCGCCTGACCCATCGGGTGTTGCTTGGCCCACCTCGTTATCGTGGCGACGCAGTCCGGTGCCCGGACCGCGGAGCCGTCGTGGAACATCAGCCCGTCCCGCAGCTGCAGATCCCATCGCAGGCCGTCATTCTCTATCGCATGGCCGTCGACCATTTGCGGCTGAGCGTTGAATTCTGCATCGTAGCCGTAAAGCGTGTCGTACACCGCCAGAGCGAAGTTGCGGGTAATATCGGCGGTGGTCCAAACCGGGTCGAGGGAGGCGAGGTCGGCGTGCGGCACGAAGGTAATGGTCTGCTGCACCTCCGTGCGCCCGATTTGTGGGACAGCGAGTGTCACCGCACCGGCGAGCGCCGATTTCATCAAACTTCGTCGTCTGATTCGCAAGGTTCTCAACCTTTCCCGCCCAGCTCATATTAACCATGTTTTGCTAAAATTTCTAACCAATCTCGACCGGCGTAGCGGCGAGGACGGCCCGAAAGCGGCGCGCCGCTTCGGCGAGCCGAGCCCGTCGCGCGGGAGCCGAACAGAAATATGCGATAGGCGGGATCGGGCAGATGCCGCCGGATCACCAGAGCGGCGCATTTGGCGGCATCGGCGGGATCCTGGATCGCTCGCACATAGTCCTCTGCCTTCCCCAAAATCTCAATTAGGCGAGGGACGGCGCATTCGCAATCCGCGCGGGACATCAAGAGGGATCACGACTGGCGCTTTCCGCGGCCGCGACGAGCCTAGCAGGTTGCTGAAAAAAGCTGCGATGAGTTTGAGAACTGCGCACAACCGACCCTCCCGTCATTCCCGCGAAAGCGGGAATCCATCTACATCAGCGGCTTATGGATTCCGGCCCTCCGCTTCGCTACGGCCGGAATGACGGATTTTAAGGTCATGGGGTGTTTTCAGCATCCTGCTAGACTAGTACGGCTGTTTGACAACCCAGTGTTTCGGTACAATGTTGACCATTGATGGTCAACCCCTAATCGGGCGGGGGTGTATTGAGTACAACCGTATCGGTAGCACAGGCCAAGTCTCAGTTTGCCGCGCTGGTCGCCCGCGCGGAGGCAGGCGAGAAAATTATTGTGACGCGGAGCGGACGCGCGGTCGCCTGCCTAGGTCCGCTTCCTGAGCGACCGCCGATCAAATACGGGGAACTCAGCGGCGTGTTCCTGTCGGAGGATTTGACCATTCCGGACGAGCTCATCCGGGATTTCGAGCCGAGCGAGTGATCGCCGCCCTACTGGTCGATACTCATCTCGTTCTCTGGGCGAGGGTCGCGCCGGAACGGCTCACGGCCGGCGAACGGCGCGCGCTCGATGACGCGCGGTCATGTTACATGAGCGCCGTCAGCCTCTGGGAAATCGCGATCTTGATGGCGCTGGACCGGGTCGCTCACGACCAGCGCCTCCTGATGGT
>VAZT01000481.1 GCA_005884825.1 Alphaproteobacteria bacterium | reverse complement strand
ACCGACGGCTCGTAATCCGGGCTATCGAGATGGTCGGCGAGGGAACCGGGCGAGTGGAACAGCCGCACGCCGAGGCCCTTGCCGCCGCGGTTCGGCTTCACAATGAACGGAGCCTCGCCAAAGCGCCGGCGGGCCGCTTCGACGAGCAACTCCTTGCCGGCAACGATAACCGTGTCCGGCGTGCGGATACCGGCGGCTTCGAGGGCGGCGTACTGGCGCGCCTTGCTGATCTCGAGGTCGAGCGCGCGGCTGCCGTTGACAACGCGGGCGCCATGCCGCTCGAGCCACGCCAGCACCGCGGCGGTGAGCTCGGCGGCGTAGCGATGGTTGCGCGTGTGCGAGGACGCGCTCATCCGGTTGTAGAAGACGCCCCCGGGCGGCGGCCGCGACAGATCGAAGACGGCGCGGTCGAGAAACCAGTCGCGCCAGGGAAGTCCCTGCCGATCCAAGGCCGCGGCCAGTGGTTCGAGCCAGGCCGCGTTCTCGTGGATAACATGGATGTGTGTCATAGGCTTCTCCTCGCGACCGATCAGGAATAATCACACAGGTAGCGTTGCCGGTCGAATATCGGGAGGCTCACATGGGGCGGGTCGAGGGAAAGGTCGCGCTGGTTGCCGGCGCGGGGGGCGGGATCGGCGGAGCGGGCGCGCTCGGTCTCGGACGTGAAGGCGCGGCCGTGGTCTGTGCCGATATCGACGCTGCCGCGGCGGAGGCGGCCGCTGCGCAAATCCGCGCCGCGGGCGGCCGGGCTGCCGCGCTGGGCCTCGACGTCCGCGACCGCCCGGCGGTCGACGACACGATTGCCGCGGCGGTCCGCGAATTCGGCAGGCTCGACGTGCTGCTCGACTGCGTAGGCGTCAGTCAGACCGCCGCTTTTCTCGATCTCGATCCCGCCACTTGGGACCGCATTATCGCGGTGAACCTGACGGGGATGTTCCATCTGGGGCAGGCGGCGGCCCGGCAGATGGTGCGGCAGGGCGGTGGTGGGAGCGTCATTAACGTCACCTCGCAGCTCGCCGAGGTCGCCCGCCCCGAGCGCGCCGCCTATGTCGCCTCGAAAGGCGGCGGCCGGTCGCTGACCCATGCGATGGCGCTCGAGCTGGCGCCTCACGGCATCCGCGTCAACGCGATTGCCCCCGGCCCGACTTTGACCGGGTTGACCCGGGCCAGCTATGCCGACCCGGAACGGCGCCGCGCGACGATCGCGCAGATCCCGCTCGGCCGTTTGGGAGAGCCGGAGGATATCGTCGGCGCTATCCTGTTTCTCGCCTCCGACGAATCCCGCTGGGTGACCGGCAGTACGGTGACCGTCGATGGCGGCTATCTGGTGATTTGAGGAGAGTACAGCAATGAAGGTCGGATTCATCGGGACCGGGACGATGGGGCAGCCGATGCTGGCCAACCTCGTCAAGAAGGGCTTCGAGGTCGTCGCCTTCGATGTCGTGCCGGGCGCGCTCGACGCTGCGGTACGGCTGGGTGCCGGGCGGGCAGGATCGGCGGGCGAAGCGGCGGCGAATTGCGACCTCGTCATTACGATGCTGCCGTCCTCGGCCAATGTCGAGGCCGCCTATCTCGGAGAGAGCGGGATCATCGAGAAGGCCCCCGCCGGGCGGCTCTGCGTCGACATGTCGACAATCGATCCCGGCACCTCGCAGCGAGTGGCGGCGCGCCTCGAGGAACGTGGCATCCGGTTCCTTGATGCACCGGTTTCGGGCGGGGTGGGCGGCGCCACGGCGGGCACATTGGCGATCATGGTCGGCGGCGATGCCGGCGATCTCGAAGAGGCGCGGCCGGCGCTCGCGGCGATGGGCGGCAACATCATCCATGTCGGCGCGGTCGGGGCCGGCGAAGTCGCCAAGCTGTGCAACAACCTGATCTCGGGCTCGGCACTGATCGCGGTCGCCGAGGCATTCCGCATCGGCGAGGCGTTCGGCGTCGACCCGCAAATCCTGACCAATGTCATTGCCAAATCCTCGGGCGGCACCTGGGTTATGGAGCACATGCATCCGGTCCCCGGCATCGTCGACAGCGCCGCTTCGAGCCGGCAATACGCGCCGGGCTTCATGACCGACCTGATGGCCAAGGATCTCGCCCTCGCGGTCAACGCCGCACGCGAGAAACGGGTCCCGGTCGCTGTCGCGGCGGCCGCGCAGCAGCTTTATCGCATGGCATCCTCGCACGGGCTCGGGCGCGAGGATTTCTCCGCAGTCTACAAGTTCCTGAAGCCGTCGAGCGACGACGCTCCGGTCTAGCCCGAAGGAGGGCTTCCCGTCCCGGCCTGGCTGTTTTTGCAGCGAATCTACAGCCAGCCGCATCTCCCTTCCCCGATCT
>VAZT01000480.1 GCA_005884825.1 Alphaproteobacteria bacterium | reverse complement strand
TGGAGCGACGGCAATGGCAACCCGACCGTGCCGCCGGTATCGCAGATCGCCAATCCCAATCCCCTGCCCGGCACCAACAACCGGTACACGTTGGACGGGCGCTACAGCAACTGCTCAAATCTCACCGCCCCGGGGGTTTTGCCGATCCTGCGGTATCTGGATTCACTACCCTATGCGACGACCGCGAATTGCGATGTCGGTCGCTATTACATGCTGAACAATACCAGCCCGGGTTTCCTGCCCAACGGCCAGGCCGATACGGCGGGTATCGCGAACGGGACATCGATCCCGCCGAGCAATGTCCGGACGATCGGCGACGCCCTCAACGAGAACGGCGTCTCCTGGGCCTATTACGGCGGCGCCTACAATGCCGCGGTCAATCTCGCCAACGGCTCGACGAACCCGCTGGACGCGGTCGGCCGGGCTTACTGCGACATCTGCAATTTCGCATCCTATACCTCGTTGATCATGGGCAGCCCGGCCCAGCGCTCGCAGCACATCAAGGACATCACGGATTTCTTTGCCGCAGTCATGACGGGCACTTTGCCTTCCGTGTCGTTCGTCAAACCCGACGAGCTGGTCGACGGTCATCCGGCGTCCTCCAAGCTCGATCTCTATGAGGCAATGCTGAAAAAAGTCCTCGACACGCTTGACGCCGATCCGGGGCTCAAGGCGGAGACGGCACTTTTTATCACGTTCGACGAAGGCGGCGGATACTACGACAGCGGGTTCATCCAGCCGCTCGACTTTTTTGGCGACGGGCCGCGCACTCCGTTGCTGGCAGTGTCGCCTTATTCAAAGGGCGGGCATGTCGCGCATACCTATACCGACCACGTCTCAATCCTAAAATTCATCGAGCGCAATTGGCATCTCGCTCCGCTCACCCGCCGCAGCCGCGACAATCTCCCAAACCCGCACCCCGATAGAGACAATCCCTATGTGCCGGTCAACAACCCGGCGATAGGCGATCTGTTCGACATGTTCGACTTCGGCCGCGGCCGGCAGGACGATGATCGATAAAATAAACAACCCAGGCCTCAGCCGATGACGCCGTCGGTGCGCAGCGCTCGGATCTCGGCGTCGGAATAGCCGGCGGCGCGCAGTACCTTCTCGCTGTGCTCCCCGACATTGGGGGCGCGCCGCGGCTGGACCTTCTCCTGGCCTTTGATCCAGAGCGGGCTGTTGACGGTCATGGTGCCGTCCGTGAACGGCACCAACGCCTCGCTCGCCAGCATCTGAGGATCTTCGGCAATGTCCTCCATCTTTGATACAATGCCGAAGATAATGCCGGCAGCGTCGAGGATCGATCGCCACTCGGCGAAATCCTTTGTCGCAAAGATCTCGTCAAGAATGGCTATCAGCTCGTGCGCATTGGCCTCGCGACCCCCATGCGTCGCAAAGCGCGGTTCGGACAATGCGCTCGCCCCGAGACATTCCTTGAATTTTTCCCAACGCCATTCGTCGGGAGCGATCGACAGCAGCAGCCAATGCCCGTCGCGGCAGCGGTAGTGCACCCTGAGGGCATTGAGGCCGCGCTCGCGCGGCGGCTGCGGCACGACCTTCTCGCCGCACAGCGCGGCCTGCACCGAGCAGCCATTGGCCCAGAGGCCATTGGCCAATAGCGAAGAACCGACATAGCCGCCCTTGCCGGTGCGCTCGCGCTGGTATAGCGCAGTGACGATCGCGCCATAGGTCGCCATTGCCGAAGGATGGTCGCCCATTCCCGGCAATGACCGCGCCGGCGTCGCCTCCTCTCCGGCGCGTACCAGATGCATCAGCCCGGTGCGCGCCCACCACGCAGTCGCGTCGAAGCCGGGCTTGTCGGCCTCGGGCCCGGCCTCGCCATAGCCGCTGAACGACGCATAAATCAGCCGCTCGCTGAGCGGCGCCAATTCCTCATAGGTGATCCCGAGCCGCCGGCGCACCGGCGGCGGGTAGTTGGTGATGAATACATCGGCTTGCCCGACCAAGCGGCGGAGGACGGCTTGCCCCGCCGGGCTGCGGAGGTCGAGCGCCAGGCTCTTTTTGTTGCGCCCGTCGAGCACGAAGCCGGGATTGCCCTTTAGCCCCGGCCCCAGCGATGGGGTCGCCCGCCGCCGGTAGGGGTCGCCCGAACCAGGCGGCTCGATCTTGATCACCTCGGCGCCAAAATCGGACATCACTGTCGCCGCGGCCGGCCCGGCGATAAAGCTCGCACAGTCGATCACCTTCAACCCCTCGAAGACGCGCTCTCCCATCATCTACTCCTCACTCGGCCAAGCGGTAGGCGTCGCCGTCCCGGACGACATGGCCGGCGGTCCGGCCGGCGAAATGTGTGCCGATGACGAGGATCGGATTATCGGCGAGACGGGTCAAACTGCGCTCGCGTGTCAGCCGCGCCTCGGCCGGGTCGCTGTCCGCCGTCGACGACCACTCCGGATGGGCGATCTGGCAAGGGTGATGCATGAAATCGCCGGTGATCAGCGCCTCCTCGCCTTGCGAGGCGATCCGCGCACTGACGTGACCGGGGGTATGGCCCAGGGTCGGAACGAGATTTACTTCGTTGCAGACCCGATGATCGGTCTCAACGAAATCGACGAGCCCGGCCTCCCAGACCGGCGTCACCGAGTCGCCGAGCACCGCCGACATGTCCTCGCGCTCGTGTTGGCTGGTCCAGTGTGCGAATTCGATGCGGCCCATCAGGTAGCGCGCGTTTGGGAAGGTCGGGACCCACCGACCCTCGACCAGCATCGTATTCCAGCC
>VAZT01000479.1 GCA_005884825.1 Alphaproteobacteria bacterium | reverse complement strand
TTGACTTCCACGGTGCCGGTCGTCGCCATCAGGCCCGAAGTCGCCTGGATCACATGGTCGTAGGCCGTCTGGTTGCCACGTGGTCCGTCCTGGCCGAAAGCAGAGATCGAGCAGTAGATCAGCCGAGGGTTGACCTCGCTCATCACTTCGTAGCCGAGACCGAGCGCGGCAAAGGCGCCGGGCCGGTAGTTCTCGACCATGATGTCGGCGCGCTGCACGAGGCGTTTCAGGATGTCGCGGCCGGCCTCGGTCTTCAGATCCAACGTGATCGACCGCTTGTTGGAGCTCTGCGTCAGATAGCTCGTCCCCATGCCCCGCCGGTTCAGCTCGCGATCGGTACCGCTGTCGCGGGTCTGGTCAGGATCGTCGGGATGCTCCACCTTGATGACCTCGGCGCCTAGCACGGCCAATTGATACGCAGCAAAGGGCCCGGCCAAGACATGGGTCACATCGATGATACGGATGCCCTCGAACGGTCTGGTCATGCTCCGGCTCCTGTTGGTCGGGGATTCCTTTTCTGCTGGAATTTTGCTGCCCGAGCAATCTCCTGAGGTGGCCGATGCGTGTATTGATCTGCGGCGGCGGCGTGATCGGCGCCTCCATCGCTTATTTCCTCAGCCGCCGCGGTGTCGCCGCGACCGTCGTCGAACGAACGGGGCTCGCCTGCGCGGCGTCGGGTAAGGCTGGCGGCTTTCTTGCCTTGGACTGGTGCGACGGCACGCCGCTCGAACCCCTGGCGCGCCGCAGCTTTGCATTGCATGACCAGCTCGCGGCGGAGATCGGCGGTGATTGGGGCTATCGCCGCCTCACCACCTATGGCGGCTCCACCGGGCTGGGCCGCCGCAGCAAATTCCATGGGATCGGCTGGCTCTCGTCAGGCGTAGCCGTGCGCCAGCACCTGGGCTCGACGGCAACCACGGCCCAAGTTCATCCCGAAAGATTCACCGCAGCGATGATGCGGGCGGCGCAGGCGCAGGGAGCCGAATTGCGCCTCGGAAAAGTGACCGGCGTTGTGCGCCGCAAGAGCGGCGCGGCGGTAGCGGGTGTCGAGGTAGAGGGTGAAGTCGTCGAAGGCGACGCCGTCGTGATCGCGATGGGTCCCTGGGCGATCCTTGCCGCCGATTGGCTGCCCTTGCCCGCCGTCTTCGGACTGAAAGGGCATAGCCTCGTCTTTGAGACCGGAGGGCAAGTGCCGGCCGAGGCCCTGTTTCTGGAATGCCGCGAGGCGAATGGGACGCTCCAGACCCCCGAGCTGTTTCCGCGGGCCGACGGCACCACCTATGTTTGCGCAATCTCGAGCGAAAGCCCGCTGCCGATCGATCCGGCCCGGGTCACCCCCGATCCGGGCGCGCTCGAACGTCTCCAGGCGATGTGCAGCGAACTGTCGCCGGTGCTCGCCGCCGCGAGGATCGTGGCGCGACAGGCCTGCTATCGTCCGATCACCCGTGACGGACTGCCGTTGATCGGCCAGGTAACCGGCGTCGAAGGGGCCTATATCGCCACTGGCCACAGTGTCTGGGGCATTCTCAACGCGCCGGCGACCGGCGAGGCAATGGCCGAGCTGATTGTCGACGGCGCTGCCCCCTCGACCGACCTCTCCGCGTTCGACCCAGCACGGCTTCCGCCGTTTAGGGGTCGCCTCAGCCCGTGATTGAGATTTTGCTGCCCGGACCCAACAGGGGCAGCAGCCCGAGCAGGACCTCTCTCTCGACGGCGATACACCCCGCAGTCGGAGCGAAATCCGGTCTTCCGAAGTGGAGGAAAATCGCACTCCCGGCGCCTGGAACGACCGGCTCCATGTTGTAGCCGATGACGACCAGCGCGTCGTAGAGGTCGTCCTCCCGCCACATCCGCTCGGCACTGGCGGGATAGGGAAGGGAAACGTGTCGGTTATAGTTGGCGTCGCGAGGGTCGTCGACCCAGCCATCGCTCGGCGCCAAAGGTTTTACCGATAATCGCGACAGCGGGGCCACGATTCTGTCCGGCCGGTAAAGGATGGACAGGAGCGGGTGGGTCCCGGCCGGGGTTGCGCCATCGCCCTCATGCTTGTCGACCTTGACGCCGGCGCGCCCGACCGCCGCGGGCGCACTGCCCGCCGACCAGCGAAGACGGCCGTCGCGGTATTCGAGGTTTTCGGCTCCGGTTTGTGCTGCTTGGGACAGACGGACCGCCATCAGTTCGACCGGGAGGAACAGCAACGCTCTGCGGGAAATTCCCACCGCGGGCCGCCCCTCACGCTCCCGCTGCGCGGGCCCCTCCCTCTCCCCGCTGAAGCGGGGCGAGGGGTACTTTGCCTTCTCCCTCGCCCCGCT
>VAZT01000478.1 GCA_005884825.1 Alphaproteobacteria bacterium | reverse complement strand
CCGTCGCCGGCGGCGAGATCCACGTCGTTCACGCTGATGTCGCCGTCGATTACCTGCACCCACCCATGGCGTCCGCGCTGAAGCTTATGTACGACCGAGTCACCCGCCCGCAGTAGCCCAAGGAATATCTGACTATCCTGATGCACGGTGACGCCGCCATCGCGCTCCGGGGCGGCGATGAGCTTCAACGTACCGACAGCGTCGTCGGTCCGGACGCGTCGCTGCTCGTAGCTCGGGTCTAGGCCTTCCTCGCTCGGCTCGATCCAGATCTGTAGGAAATGCAGTGGCTCGGTGCTGGAGGCGTTGAACTCGCTATGCGTGACACCGGTACCGGCGCTCATCCGCTGCACTTCGCCCGCCTCGATCCGCGCCCCGTTACCCATGCTGTCTCGGTGTGCGAGGGCGCCGTCGATGACGTACGTCAAGATCTCCATATCGCGGTGGGAATGCGTGCCGAAACCGCGACCTGGCTCGACACGATCCTCGTTGATGACTAGGAGATCGCGGAAGCCGCTGTAGCGCGGATCGTGGTAGTTCGCGAAGGAAAAGGTGTGCCGAGTGTCGAGCCACCCGTGGTCGGCATGACCCCGTTCTTCACTGGGCCTCTTGACGATCATGTAGCCTTTCCCCGTTTTGACGCTGCACTGAGACGGTCCTTCCGGCAGCGCCTGGTGAGAACCTCGAAAGCCGTCGCAAGACGCGCGGCCCCAAGTGCGCGAGCACGCGCGTCGCGCCACGTGCGTTGGGCGACGGCACTACTTCTTCTGATGCCCCTTAGTGACCTCCTGCCTTCCTGTAGCTCTCAGCCACGGCCGCATAGTGAGGTGGGAGCTGCGCGGGAGAGGCCGCCTTGTGGGATGGACGCGGCGACTAGGGCAGGCGCGCTAGAGAGCATCGATACGCCTTCAGTAGCCGACGGTGAAGCGTTGTCGATTATGCTTCGGATGCTCCAACTCATCGACGAAGGCAATCGCGAAGTCCTCCATCGAGATCCGGCTCTTGCCCGTTGCGTCGACGAGAAGCTCGTTGCCGCCGAGGCGGAACCTACCCGTGCGCTGGCCGGGCGCAAACTCGGCGGACGGCGACAGGAATGCCCAGTCGAGGTCGCCTTCCTTACGCAGCGCATCGAGAAACCTACCGCCCGCGCTGGATTCAGCTTTGTAGGCTTCGGGGAATCCGGGCGTATCTATGAGGGCCTTGCCTGGCGCAACTTGGAGGCTGCCGGCTCCGCCGACCACGAGCAGCCGCTTGACCCCCGCCTTATTTACCGCGGTGATCAGCGCGCTCGGGTCAGATGTCTCGAACCGCGATGCGCTCACGACCGCGTCGTGGCCGGCGATCAGCGGCGCAAGGCTCGACGGTTGGGTCGCGTCACCCTGTTGTATAGCGACGCCCGTCCGGGCGCGAACGTTTTCCGGATATCGCGCGATCCCAGTGACGCTGTGGCCTCGCGCGAGCAGTTCCGTCGCTATTCGAGATCCCACACGCCCGCCTATGCCGATCAGCGCTATTTTCATTGACGTGCCCTCTTCCTGCGCACGTGCGCCAGGGGCTCGCTCCTGGAGTCGGAACGCGACGCGGTCCAGGAAGACGCTGATCATCGGGTTCGAGTAGACACCGAAGGCATCCACGAGCGTCCCCTGCATTCCACGAACAGTCTCGATCGCATAGACGATCGACATGTCATCGGGGTCCGACACACCTTCGAATCGCTGGAAACCACGAATCACCACTTCGTGCGCCGCAAAGATTGCCCCGCTGTCGAGGCCCCGCAGGTAATCGCCGCGCACCCCGAAGTGTTCGGTGAAACCCTTGGCGGCGAAGTCATCGATTGCTTTCGCGAGGCTGCTCATTGCTTCATGCCCTTGGATGGCATGGTGATTCCATTCGAGCCAGGGTCAATGGACCTTCGCCGTGTCGAGTTCCTGTACTGTAGCTCTCCCAGGGGATGCCCGCAACGCAGCGAAAGCAGCCGCCGTCACGATGACGTCTCTTTGCTGAAATGATGAGGCTAACGCGTTATGCGTGGTTATCGCTTGCGGCTTGGGGACGCGCGGCCGGTGCTGGCGCCGGAAGATCAGCGATGATCCGAGTTCGCGGAGACGAGGTTGTGTTTCGAAACGATAGCAGGTGGCTTTTAAGCTTGCCGGACGCGAGAATTAGCTCATTCAACGTCTGGCGCCTGGTGGCCTAGTTACGCGCTGGGAACCGGCTCCGCCGTCGGCATAGCCAAGTCCGCGACGCTTTGACTCAAGTTAATCCTGCCGCCGCAGCTCGTCGATCGAGTTCTTCCATGGGCCTCAAACCAGCGGTCACGTCTAGCAGTACGAACGAACATGAATCCGCCTGAGGTGATATGGAAGGTCGCGCTACTGGCCTCATCGACCAGCGCTCTTGCGGACAGTGGCCGCAGACCAACTGCACTTGATCTGTAGCTCCGAAGCGGCGGTAGCGTGGGTACCGCGTCACGTATCAGATCGAGCTCATTCTGTCCCACTCGGCGATGACGTCGAGCCGTCCCTGATAGGACGTGGAAATGAACTGGGAAGGGAGTGTGCGCGTCGATCACTCTGACCTGGCGCCGCGACTCTAAGATTCGCAAGCGGGCTGGTGGCGGCGAG
>VAZT01000477.1 GCA_005884825.1 Alphaproteobacteria bacterium | reverse complement strand
CTCGGTTGCCAGATCGTCATCAGCGAGGAGCTGGACGGTTTGACAGTGCAGCTTCCCGCGGCGACCCGCAACCTGCTGCTCGGCTGAGCTTCGGTCATCAGCGAATGACCGAGCCAGCCCTCTTCGCGCGTCTGGTCGCGGCGTCCGACCGGGATTGGCGCGCCTATATCCGCCACCCGTTCGTGCTCCTGCTGGCCAGCGGCGAGCTGCCCGAGGCGTGCTTCCGACGCTATTTGGTGCAGGATTATCTCTTTTTGATCCATTTCGCGCGTGCCTGGGGCCTGGCGATCTACAAATCCGATGCGCTCGGCGAAATGCGCCGCGCGCAGCGCCTCGTCGCCGCCACCCTCGATGTTGAGATAGGGCTCCATGTCGACTATTGCCGCCGCTGGGGGCTGTCGGAAGCGGCGATGGCCAATGAGCCAGAGGCGGTCGCAACCACTGCGTATACCCGCTTTGTGCTCGACCGTGGTCTCGCCGGGGACCGCCTCGATCTCGAAGTGGCGCTCGCACCGTGCATCGTCGGCTATGCCGTGATCGCCGCGGAGCGTATCGGCGACCCCACCTCCCGGCTCGAAGGCAACCGCTACCGCGAATGGCTAGAAATGTATGCCGGGCCGGATTACCAGGAGCTGGCTCGCGAGGCGGCAGCGGCGCTCGACGATCAGTTTGCGCGGCGCGGCGGTGAGGGACGCTTCTCCTCTCTCGCCGGCACTTTCGCCGGCGCCGCCCGGCTCGAGGCGGACTTTTGGCAGATGGGGTTGGAGGCGAACCCGTGAGCCTGCCAAGCCTCGATTTGCCCGATCTAGATCTGCCGGGCGACCCCGCCAGCCACCGGGTGGTCGTCGCGATGTCCGGCGGGGTCGACTCGTCGGTGACCGCGGCCCTGCTGGTCGAGCGCGGGTTTGAAGTTGTCGGCATTACCCTGCAGCTTTACGACCACGGCGCGGCCGCGGGGCGCAGCGGTGCCTGCTGTGCCGGCCGCGACCTCTACGATGCTTCTCGGGTCGCCGAGCGCCTGGGCATTCCCCATTATGTGCTCGATTACGAAAGCCGCTTCCGGGATGCGGTCATCGACGATTTTGTCGAAAGCTACGCGCGAGGCGAAACTCCGGTCCCATGCATCCGCTGCAATCAGCAGGTCAAGTTCCGCGATCTGCTGAGTGTGGCACGGGATCTCGGCTCCTCGGCGCTCGCCACCGGGCATTATGCCCGCCGGATCGCCTCTCTGAGCGGGCTCGAGCTCCATCGGGCATGCGACTTGGCGCGCGACCAGAGCTATTTCCTGTTCGCGACGAGGCGAGAGGAACTCGAGTGGCTGCGGTTTCCCTTGGGAGACCTTACTAAGGACGAGACCCGTGCCGCGGCGCGGCGCTTCGGGCTGCCGATCGCGGACAAGCCCGACAGTCAGGATATCTGCTTTGTGCCGAGCGGCTCCTACGCTCGTCTCGTCGAGCGCCTGAGGCCGGAGGCTCGGGAGCCGGGCGACATCGTCGACCGCAGCGGTCGCGTCCTCGGCAGGCACAGCGGCATCGCCCTTTTCACGGTTGGGCAGCGCAAGGGGCTCGGGATCGCCGCCGACGAGCCGCTCTATGTGCTGGAGATCGAGCCCGAAGGTCGGCGCGTAGTCGTGGGGCCGCGGGCCGGATTGGCCGAGACTCGAATTGCTCTCGGCGAGCTGAATTGGCTCGGCGCGCCGCCGGCCGGAGGCATGGCGGTAGCGGCGAAGCTTCGCTCGACGCAAACGCCGGTACCGGCGAGGCTTTACGTCGGCTCACAAGCCGGGGAGGCCGAGCTCGTTCTCGACGCGCCGGCGGGTGCGGTGGCGCCGGGCCAGGCCGCGGTGCTCTACGACGGCGACCGAGTGCTCGGCGGCGGCTGGATCCGCCGGCCCAGCTTGACCCATCCGCGCCCGCCTCTTATATCCGAGCCCCTGTGGCGGGATAGCTCAGCTGGTTAGAGCAGGGGAATCATAATCCCAAGGTCGGGGGTTCAAATCCCTCTCCCGCTACCATCATCGCTGCGTTCGAGTTCGTGACTCCGACAGGCAATCGCTAAGGCCTCTCGTCTCCCCGCCGGATCATGCTACCGTCTGGGACCGGGTCGACCGATGGAGGCCAGGAGCATGGATCTTCGGGTGGTGCGAGAAGAGGCGATCGAGGCGACTACACGCGCATTCTGGGACAAAAACGGCTTTGTCCCTGATGAGGACAGCGAAGAATGGGAAGCGGAGTATCGCCGGCAATTTGAACAGGTGAAAAGGCGGCATGCAACGGGACAAGTCACCGAGGTCAGACCCAGCCTCGCCGCCAGCGCACCTCCGGAGGAGGATGGCTGGGCGGTATTGACCGGCGCGCCGACCCAGATCCGCTGGGCGGCTGCGCTGCGCGCCGACCGCATACGCGAGATCAAGGACCCGGGTATCCGGCACTGGCTTGCCACGACCTGGACCAAGGCGAAAAGCTGGCTCGACACCCGCG
>VAZT01000476.1 GCA_005884825.1 Alphaproteobacteria bacterium | reverse complement strand
CCACACGTCGCCACCGAGGCTTGCGCCCTCGGCCATGCCCAACAAGTCAGAGCGACCGGGCAGTGACCGGTTACGCGGATATGACGGATGATCTTAAAGACACGACCACTAGGGAAGCCGTCGCGGAGGATTGGGCGAAAGTGAAGCTGCCGCCGCGCGTGACCGGCCTGCCGATGGCGGTGTGGATTACCGAGAATGACGGTTATCCGCACGATGTGGGGGGTCAAAGTCAGCAACTCTTCATGGGGGCCGCGGCTCCTGGCGCACCGCTCCGTCGATAGCCGTGCGACCGCAGCCGCATGAAATTGTGCCGGGCAGCTTGCCTGCCGATGATGTCGCGCTCGTCAGTCGCTGGATTGACCTCAACCTGAACGTGATCATCGATATTGGGACAGTGTGATCGACTTCGATGAAGTCAAGCCGCGGCTGCAACAGCTACAGCCGTAAACGCTCTCGATCTCGGGATTGCATAGCCGTTGTAATCGCCTCGGCGCCGCAGCTGCCACGCGCGGCTGATGAGACGCGAGAAACCGCAGATCGGGTGGTTCGCAGCGCGAACCCCAAGCTCAGCGATCGCGGAAAGTTTGGCCCTTCAATCAGGGACGGCAGCGTCGCCTCTCGACACTGGGCAGAGCGTTCCATAGTTCCTCTACGCGTGGACAGCGGCACACAGAAATAGCCCCGCGTTTTACCGCGGGGCTGAAGCGTTCATTGCTGCCAAGGGAGGTGGGCAGCAAAGGAGTACGATATCTTGTTGGCGCCAGCGCGCCGTCAACATGTGCCGGTGCGAAGATGGGCGCTCTTGAGCTGAAGCTGCGGCCTAAGGGCGGATTGAACCCTTACTAATGGGGTTTGGGGCCGGTCACGTTGGTGGATGGAAATGCCCCGGTGGCAGATTGCGCCGCGGGCTGATAGTGACCCTCCGTCCAAATCGCGCCGCCGCCGGGCTTCGGATAAAAGCTTTGCGTCGATCCCGCGATGCCGGTATGGGCATTCTGCACCGGCAACGTGCGGTCGTACGACGGCGGCGTACTGCCGTCCGGTGGCAGTGCAGACACCGATTGCGCATTAGCAGCCGCAGCTAACCCGGCCAGCAAGCCAAAACTCAGGACCGTCGATTTGAGTACGCTCACCATGAAGGGGCTCCAAAGATCGTCGAGACCCAAACTTAATTCTTTGGCTCCAAATTAGTATTCGCCATAATGTCGCAGTGCAACAATTTAAATTGCTCATTTTTTACGCGGCAATCGAGTAGGCCGTTCATTGGGGCTGGGGACTCCTCGCAAATCTGAACCGAGCTGGCCGCTAGGGTACAATCCCGGTCTGTGAAAAGCGTGTAAGTAAGCCTCTTTACGCTCGATTATGCACCGTGCAGGCTCCCGAAGCGGACAATCACCAGCAGATCCGAGACAAGCCGCTGCGGCGCGATCCGGGCGAACCGATACAAAATGAGCGCTGTCACCGCGCGATCGCGCAGGTCGGCGCATGTGATCTCGGCCTGGTAGGTGAATTCAATCGCCGGCGCTCACATCCTGCGCGGCGAGGCGGCGAAGGGCCTCGCCGCTGGCGCCGTGAGGCTGCCATTCCTTGCGCCTCTCGATACCGAGCCGCTCGTAGAAGTCCTTGGCCGGGTTCCAATCCAATACCATGAAGTGGAGCGCAGGCCAGTCGCGCTCGATCGCGAGCGCGGCGAGTCTTGCCATCAGACGTCGCCCGACACCGCGTCCGCGAGCCCATTCTCGCACATACAGGTCTTCGAGGTAGAGCCCGGGTCGGCCGCGCCAAGTCGAAAAATGGGGAAAGAACAAAGCAAACCCGGCCGGTTTATTGTCCAGAAACGCGAGCAGCGCCTCGAAACGCGGGTTGTGATCGAAGCCGTACCGCCGCAGATCTTCCTCGGTCGCGAGCACCGCATGGGGTGCCCGTTCGTAAGCGGGTGACCTCGCCGAACCGAAGTGGCGGTGCGGCCGATCTAACCTGATACGCCCGAACTGCCACCCGGGGCCTGATTGCGGTCGCTGTTCTTCGGCGTCGCGCTGCTGGTGCTGCCTTTCGGCTGCGTGGCCGGCGGCGGGACGCCATTGTGCCTCCGGGTGGGGTGCCTGGCGGGGTTTGAGTGGTGCCGGGCTTTGCCGAGCCGTTCGCCATTGCGACCATACTCGACACACCCGTTGCCATACTCTTTGATACTCTCCCCTATGTCTGCGGCCTGTTCGTGGGATACTCATACCATTCTTGGATAGATCATAGACCGCTTGGAATCGACAGGTCAAAAATAGCAGGTACGGGGTTCATGGGCTCGGCTGATCCGGCGCGGTCGGCACCTCCGCTGCGGCGGAGCGGTACTTGCCTCCTCTGGTTTGTGGGAGGAGGACCTTTCTTGCTTCGACGAGGGCGCTGAGACTGTTCGATATCGACTGCTCGCCGATGCCTTCTGTGGCGAGCAACTTGATGATCTCGCCTCTCGAGAGGCCTTGAGGGTGCTCGGATATTGTCTTCAGAACGGTTTGCTGGACAAAGCCGCGCGGGTGTCTGTCTCCCCTTCGCGGGCTGGGTGGCGAAAATCGGGATGACGGCGTTGGTTCGTCCGTGAAGTAGCGGGTGATGCGGGCCAGCCTGCTGTTGATCTCCGCGAGCTCGGTTTCGAGTTCCTGCTTGCGTGAGGTAAGGCGTTGTTGTTCTGCTTCGAGAGCGCTGTCGATGTCGACGTGCGTTTGGGCCATCCGTGCCTCCGTTGTTGCATCTCGCGCAGCATGGAACACCTGGCCGCGATTATCGAAGCGATTTTCGGCTTGTTACCGGGCCATGAGGGATGCCATGCGGCACCACGTTGCTGCTGAGCAACGTGTTAGGAAACTGTTGCTCTATTCGCGTGGGCGGTCTGCGGCGCCGGTTCGGTCGGGCGGGCGCCCTCCACCTGCCGCAGAAACGACTCCATCATCGACAGGGTCCACAGAACGGCGCTGTGGTCGCGCTCGCCCGACTGGTGCTGGTCGAGCAGGGTGGCGATCGTGCCGGTGTCGAACAAGCCCGACTCGCGCAGCACCGGTCCGAGCAACGTCTCGCGCAGGCGGCGGCGCAGCGGGCCACGGAACCAGGCGGCGAGCGGGACGGCGAAACCCTGCTTCGGGCGGTAGAGGATTTCCTTTGCGACATACGGCTCGAGCGCCGTCTTGAAGATCTGCTTTCCCTCGCGGCCATGCAGCTTGAAATGCGAGGGGAGCCCCGCCGCCCACTCGACCAGCGTGTGGTCGAGCAGAGGGACCCGCGCTTCGAGCGAGTTTGCCATGCTGGCGCGATCGACCTTGGTCAGAATGTCGCCGGGGAGATAGGTCTTGAAATCGGCGTATTGCACCTGCGACAGCGGGTCCTCGCTGCTACACTGCCGCATATGCGAGCGCAGCACCTCGACGCCATCGTAGCCCTGCAGTTCGCGCGTGAGACTCGGACTGAACAGCCGCCGGCGCAGCTCGGTGCCGCAAATCGAGACGGATGAGAAATAAGCCTCGATCGTATTTCGGGCCAGCTCCTGCAAAGTGGCCTTGGCGCGCAGCGGGCGCGGCGCCCAGTCCAGTTTCGGGTAGAGCGCGCCGGCGATGCCGAAGAATGGATGGCGCAAACTCGCCGGCATCACGCGACGCACCCGCTCCTCGAAGCAATGCCAGCGATAACGGCGATAGCCGGCAAACACCTCGTCGCCGCCATCGCCCGACAAAGCGACGGTGACGTTCTCGCGCGCCATCGCGCAGACCCGGAAGGTCGGGATCGCCGAGCTGTCGCCGAACGGTTCGTCATAGATCGTCGCGAGCCGGTCGAGCAGGTCGAAGGAATTGGGATCGACCTCTTTGACGTGATGATCGGTCCGATAACGCCGGGCGATCTCGGCGGCGTAGGCGGATTCGTCCCAGCCCTTGGCGCCGAACGCGATCGAGAAAGTGCTGACGGGCTCGGTCTTGAGCCCCGCCATCATCGCCACGACACCGCTCGAATCGACGCCGCCCGAAAGAAAGGCGCCGAGCGGAACATCGGCGATCATCCGCATGCGGACGGATTCGCGCAGCCTTGCGATCAGCTCCTCCGCGGCCTCTTCGCGGCGGATGGCGCCGCCGTCGGCAAAGCGGACATCCCAATATCGGCGCGGCTCGGGCAACGGCTCGCCGCGTCTGACGAGCAGCGAATGTGCCGGTGCGAGCTTCTTTACGCCGCGATAAATCGAGCGCGGATCCGGTATGTAACCATAAGCAAAAAACTCTTCGATCGCCTGCGGGTCGAGCCGCCGGTCGATGTCCGGGCTCAACGCCAGCGACTTCAATTCCGACGCGAAGAGCAGCCGGCCATCGGCCAGCGCACTGTAATAGAGCGGCTTCTCGCCGAGCCGGTCGCGCGCCAGGAACAGCGTCTCCCGCCCCGCATCCCACAGCGCAAACGCGAACATCCCGTTGAAGCGGTCGAGACAAGCCTCGCCCCACTCCTCCCAGGCGTGGACAATGACCTCGGTGTCGGAGCGCGTCCGAAAGTCGTGGCCGAGCGCCGTCAGCTCCGCCATCAGCGGCTGAAAATTGTAGATCTCCCCGTTGTAGACGACGCACACCGTGCCGTCTTCATTGAATTGCGGCTGGTCGCCGGTGACGAGATCGACGATCGCCAGCCGCCGCATCCCCAACCCGATCCCCGGTGCAATGTGGAAACCGTCGCCGTCCGGTCCACGGTGCGCGATGATTTCGGTCATGCGATGGACCAGGACCCGGTCGACATCGCGGTGGCCGCGAAAATCGAAGATGCCGGCTATGCCGCACACTTTTTGCAACCCGGCAAAGGTGAGCGATGAAAGTCGACCCGAAT
>VAZT01000475.1 GCA_005884825.1 Alphaproteobacteria bacterium | reverse complement strand
CTGGGTCGACCTCACCAACATCTATCGGACCCGCAACCTCGCTTCCGATACGGGCTCGATCTACAACTTCATCCCGTTCGGGCAGAGCAAGAACTTCAACACACCGGAATCGCGTTTCTCGGCGCGCCAGAGCCGTTTCTCGGTTCTCGCTGAGGGCAATGTGGGGGCGGACACTCATCTTGCCGGCTACGGCGAAATCGACTTCGAGGGCGCGGCGCAGACCGCGAACTCGGTCGCGACCAACTCGTTCAACCCGCGCATGCGCCAGATGTCCCTCGAAATCGATCGAACCGATCTCGGCTTCCATGTGCTCGCTGGCCAGACCTGGTCGCTCAATGCCCCGAGCAAGGCCGGTATCGATCCGCGCGGCGTCGATGCGCCGGGCGTGATCGATTTCGAATTGGTTCCCGGCTTCCTTGCCGCGCGCCAGCCCGGCATTCGCGTCTGGCAGAATATCGGACCGGAGTTCCAGATCGCGGCTTCGGCCGAAAATCCGCAGACCTCGTTCTTCGGCGGCAATACGCCAACCGTCGGCACGCCGGCGGTCGGACCTCAAGGCGTGCTGAATTCGAACCTGCTCGTCAACCTGACCGGTCCCGGCGGCAGCTTCTTCAACAACGCGAACAATGTGAGCTTGAATCAGGTCCCGGACTTTACGGTGAAGGCGGCATGGGACCCGCGGCTTGGGCCTTACCGACTGCACATCGAGGCGTGGGGACTCTATCGCCAGTTCTTCGATCGTTTCAATTTCGCCAACCACACCTATGACACCGGCAGCTTCGGCGGCCACATCAATGCCGAGCTTCTTCCGAAGACGCTGGAGCTGCAGGTCTACGGCGCCTACGGGGCGCTCGGCCGCTTTACGGCAACGCCGTTCCCGGACGCGACGCTGGCGCAGGACGGCACGATCCTGCCATTGACGATCTCTTCCGCCATGGTGGGATTGATCTGGCACACCCTGCCGACCCTCGACATCTACAGCTATGCCGGGTTCGAGCGAGCCAAGGCGGCGTTTGCCGACGTCGGCACGGTGCCGTTCGGCTACGGCAACCCGCTCTACAACAACACCGGCTGCAACGTCGAGAATTCGCCGGCCGCGACCTGCAACGGCAATACCCGCGAAGTCCGCCAGATCACGGCCGGATTCTACGACACGCTCTACCAGGGCACTTACGGCACGGTCAAAGCCGGTGTGCAGTATTCCTACAATCAGCGCTTCGCCTTCCAGGGTGTCGGCGGCGCGCCGAAAACGGACGACAACATCGTCATGAGCCAGATCCGCTATTATCCGTTCAACTGATCGGCTGGCTGTTAGAAGCAGGGCGAATAGGGAGTAGCGAATAGCGAATAGTTCGGGCGCCGTGCTGCTCCCGTTCAACCAGCTACTCGCTATTCGCTACTCGCTATTCGCTAAGGTGAGGCTCAGTCCGGCTTCGTCGTTAGTTGTGCGTGCGGACGACCGAAGTCGGGGGCGGCGGAATCCTGGCCGATCTCGACGATGCCGCGACGGATGGCGCGGGTGCGGGTGAAATGCTCGAACAGCGCCTCGCCGTCGCCGCGGCGGATCGCCCGCGTCAGCTTCGAGAGATCCTCGTTGAAGGTGCCGAGCATTTCCAGCACCGCCTCCTTGTTGGCGAGGAAGACGTCGCGCCACATCGTAGGGTCAGAGGCCGCGATGCGGGTGAAATCGCGAAAACCGCCGGCGGAGAATTTTATCACTTCCGACGAGGTGACCTGGGCGAGCTCGTCGGCGGTGCCGACGATGGTGTAGGCGATCAGATGCGGCAGATGGCTGGTGATGGCGAGCACCAAATCGTGGTGGTCGGGCGTCATGATCTCGACCTTGGCGCCGAGCGCTGCCCAGAAGGCGCGCAATCTCTCGACCGCGTCGGGATCGGTTCCTTCCGGAGGCGTCAGGATGCACCAGCGGTTGATGAACAGTTCGGCGAAGCCGGAGTCGGGACCGGAATGCTCGGTGCCGGCGACGGGGTGCGCCGGCACGAAATGCGCTCCTTCCGGCAAATGCGGCGCCATGTCCTTGACCACCGCGCCCTTGACCGAGCCGACGTCGGAGACGATGACGCCTGGCTTGAGCCAGGGCGCGATCTCGGCCGCGACCGCGCCACAGGCGCCGACCGGAATGCAGAGGATCACAAGGTCGGCATCTTTGACGGCCTCGGCATTGGTTTCGACCACGGCATCGACGACACCGAGTTCTCTGACCCGCGCGCGGGTCGATGCCGAGCGCGCGGTGGTGACGATCGCTCCGGCCAGGCCTTGTTCGCGGGCGGCGCGCGCGATCGAGCCGCCGATCAGGCCGAAGCCGATCAGCG
>VAZT01000077.1 GCA_005884825.1 Alphaproteobacteria bacterium | reverse complement strand
CTCGGCAAATCGGGATCCGGAAAGTCGACTTTTTTACGCATTCTCGCGGGTCTCGTTCCGCCCAGCGAAGGCGTTGTCGAATATCGCGGCATCCCCGTCACCCAGCCGGTTCACGGCATCGCTATGGTCTTCCAGAGCTATGCGCTGTTTCCGTGGCTGACCGTGCTCGGCAATGTCGAACTCGGCCTCGAGGCTCTGGGCGTCTCCGGCGCCGAGCGGCGGCGGCGGGCGGTCAGTGCGATCGATGTGATAGGACTCGACGGGTTCGAGAATGCGTATCCGAAGGAGCTGTCTGGCGGCATGCGTCAGCGCGTCGGCTTTGCCCGCGCGCTCGTCGTCGATCCGGATATCCTGCTGCTCGACGAGCCCTTCTCGTCGCTCGATGTCCTAACCGCGGAAACTCTGCGCGGCGATCTCCTCGATTTGTGGGACGCCCACCGCATCCCGACCAAGGGGATCGTCATCGTTTCGCACAACATCGAGGAGGCGGTCGAAATCGCCGACCGTATCCTGATCTTCAGCAGCGATCCCGGCCGCATCCGCGCACAAATCCCGATCTCGCTACCGCGCCCGCGCTCCTCTGAGAGTGCCGGTTTTCGCCAGATCGTCGACCAGGTCTATACCCTGTTGACGACCGAGCCCGGGCGCGACGGGCGGCGTGGGGCAAAGGCCGAACCTATCGGTATCGGTTTTCGCCTGCCCGATGCTTCGGTCCAGCAGCTCTCGGGGCTGATCGAGAATCTGACGGAGGCGCCCTATCATGGCCGGGCCGATCTGCCCCATCTCGCCGACGAGGAAAACCTCGTCATGGACGAGCTTTTCCCGTTGATCGAGACATTGCAGCTGTTCGGCTTCGCCCATGTCAGCGGCGGCGACATCGAGCTGACGCCGCTCGGCCGGGCGTACGCCGACGCGGACATGCTCGCCCGCAAACAGATCTTTGCCGAGGCGCTCTTAAAGCATGTGCCGGTGGCTGCCCACATCCGGCGCGTCCTCGACGAGCGGCCGGGCCATCGCGCGCCGGCGGCGCGGTTTCTGCGCGAGCTCGAGGATCACCTGTCGGAGGAAGAGGCGGAGCGGGTGCTCGAGACCGTAATCAACTGGGGCCGGCACGCCGAGATCTTCGCGTACGACTACGACAGCGAGGTATTGAGCCTGGAAAACTTCTGAGGGTCAGCTGCCGCCGTAGAAAGAGAGATGCGCGACATCTGCTTGCGCGACTTGGTTCGGGATCAGCCACGCGTAGAACGTCGGCCGCTCCCATTCGTTCCTGTCTCCGCCCGTATCCCAACTCGGCAGCGAGACAATTTTTACATAAGCCTCCCGGCCTGGGGCGAGGTCGAAATTAGCCGTTTGATTGGTGTCTATGCCGACGGTCTGGACGGTCACGAGGTAATGTCCGGGGGGAACATCGCGATAGAACGCGCCGCCCAATTCAGCCGCCCCGACATATCCCCCATTGGCGGCGATCGCCGGAAGCCCCTTGCCGGCATAGGGCTCGTAATCGCGATAGAACCAGATCCGAGCCTCCCCCGCAGGGATCGGCGGAATGCTGACCGCCGCGGTCACCGGCTGCTGGGCACAGCCTGCCATCGCGACGAGCAGCACGCCTTGCGCAATGCCCCTCAACCGGCACGCCGCGGCCGAAATCTTGTTCTTATTCATGCGACACTCCAATCACGATCATCCGTTGTAAATCGGTCAGCGCGGCCGCAGGGTGGGGAAAGCGATGACGTCGCGGATCGAGGGGCTGTCGGTCAAGAGCATGACGAGCCGGTCGATGCCGATGCCGAGACCGCCGCAGGGCGGCAGCCCGTATTCGAGCGCGGTCACGTAGTCCTCGTCGAGGAGCTGCGCTTCCTCGTCACCCGCCGCGCGGGCCCGCATTTGCGCCTCGAACCGCTCGCGCTGGTCCTGCGGATCATTGAGCTCGGAGAAGGCGTTCGCGATCTCCCAACCGTAGATGTAGGTCTCGAACCGCTCAACGAGGCGTGGGTCGTGGCGGTCGGCCTTGGCCAGGGGTGAGATGTCGCGGGGAAATCCGGTGACGTGGATCGGCTGGATTAGCGTGTCCTCGACGCGTGCGGCAAAGGCTGCCTCGAGCGCCTGCCCCCAATTCTCGCCGCCGGCCAGCACCGCACCAACGCGCGTTGCCGCCTCACGCGCCGCTTCGGCGTTGTCGAGGGCGAGGAAATCGACTCCGGTAGCTGTTTGAACGAGCTCGGCCATGCTGCGCCGCGGCCACGGCGGCGATAGATCTATCTCGGTCCCGTTGTAGCCGATCCGCAATGTCCCGAGCACCGCCTCGGCCGCGGTGGTGATGAGATCCTCACTCAGCTTCATCATTGCGGTGTAATCGACATAGGCCTCGTAGAGCTCGAGCATGGTGAATTCCGGATTGTGCCGAGGCGAGAGGCCTTCGTTGCGGAAGCAGCGGTTGATCTCGAACAATTTGTCGGCAAGGCCGCCGACCAGCAGCCGCTTCAAGTGCAGCTCGGGCGCAATCCGCAGATAGAGGTCGATGTCGAGCGCGTTGTGATGCGTCACGAACGGCTTTGCCGAAGCGCCACCGGGGATCGTGTGAAGCATCGGCGTCTCGACCTCGACGTAGCCGCGCTCCGAGAGATAGCCGCGCATCGTCGCAACGACCCGGCTGCGCCGCAGCAGCGTGTCGCGGCTCTGCGGGTTCATAATCAGGTCCAGATAGCGCTGGCGATAGCGCAGCTCGATATCGGCGAGGCCGTGATATTTCTCCGGGAGGGGGCGCAGCGCCTTCGCGAGAACCGCAATTCCGGTCGCGTTGATCGTAAGCTCGCCGCGCGGGGTCCGCCGGACAAGCCCCTCGACTCCGATCAGATCACCGATGTCGAGCAACCGCACAATTCCAAGCGCTTCGGGACCGAGCAAATCCTTGTGGCAGAAGATCTGGATCTTGCCCGAGGCATCATGCAGGTCGATGAACATGCCGCTGTTGCGCATCGCCCTGATGCGGCCGGCGACCCGCACCCGATCTTCGGTTTCGGCGCCAGCTCCGAGCCCGGTGTAGCGCCGTTCGAGCTGGCCTGCCTCATGCGTCCGCTCGAAGCTGTAGGGGTAGGGATGGATCCCGAGCGCCTCGAGACTATCGCGCTTGCCTATCCGGACAGAGCGCAGCGGGTCTTCGAGGTCCCGCGGTTGGCGCTCGCTGTCGGTCATCGCTCGGCTCCTCCACTCCGAAGAAATGCGGATCCCGGTTGTCAGCTGACGGCCGCGCGCGATACCGGACCGCGCGCAAGATCGACGACCGCATCATGGAAACGCCGCAAAGTGCCGTGATGGCCGACACTGACGATCGTCGGCCGCCACGGCGCTTCCCGCAACAGCCGGTATAACGAGATCTCCGCCGCCTCATCGAGCGCCGAGGTCGCCTCATCCAGAAAAACGATCTGCGGACGGGCCAGCAGGACCCGGGCGAATGCCAGACGCTGCTGCTCCCCAATCGAGAGTCGCTGGGCCCAATTAGCCTCCTCGTCGAGTCGGTTGACGAGTTCGGGCATGCCGACGGCGCGCAGCGCATCGGCAAGACTGTCATGCGGCAGTTCCTCGGCTGCCAGCGGATAGACGAGAGCGTCCGCCAAAGTGCCGAGAGGCAGATAGGGCCGCTGCGGCAGAAACAGGCAGCGCCCGTCGCCCACCCGGATGCGCCCCCGCCCAAACGGCCAAAGACCGGCAATGGCGCGCAACAAGGTGCTTTTGCCGAGCCCGGAAGCACCGGTGATCAGCAACGACTTCCCCGGGGTCGCCGCGAGGGTGATGCCCGGCCGCAGCGGCCGTCCGTCCGGCAGGTTGAGATCGAGTGCATCGACCTCGACGCCGGTACCGTCACGTACGATTTTGATCGGCTGCGGCCGCTGCTGCTCCGCCGCGATCTCGTTGATCTTCTCGCGGAATCCGGCGAGCCGTTGCACCACCGACTGATATTCGGCGATCTCCGTATAGGAGCTGATGATGAACGACAGCGACTCCTGCACTTGCCGGAAGGCGGAGGCGATCTGCATCAAGCCGCCAAGCTGGATCACTTTGTCGAAATAGCGCGGGGCGGCGACCAGAAAGGGGAAGACGATCGCGACTTGGTCATAACCGTAAGTGAACCAGGTCAGCTTCTTGCGGCGCTTGATGATTCCCCACCAATTCGCGACGACCCGCACGAAGCGGGTTTGGAACGTGTCGAACTCGCGGGCTTCGCCTCCGTAAAAGGCGACGTTCTCCGCATTCTCGCGCAAACGGACCATGCTGAAACGAAAATCAGCCTCGTACCGCTGCTGATCGAAATTGAGCCGGACCAGCGGGTGGCCGATCCATCGGGTAAGCATCGTGCCGGCAACGGCATAGATCAGCGCCGCGAAAACCATGTAGCCCGGGATATCGATCGATGCACCGCCGCCGAGTGGGATAGTCAGAGCTCCGGACAGGGTCCACAGGATCGACAAAAACGAGACGAGGGTGACGAAGGAACTCAGCAGACCGAGCGACAAGGTAAGGCTGATCGAGGCGAACCGGTTGAGATCGTCCGAAATCCGCTGATCAGGGTTGTCGGTCGTCGCTTGGTTCAACTGCATCCGGTAATAGGTTTGGTTTTCGAGCCAGTCGCGCAAGAAGCGCTCCGTCAACCAGCGCCGCCAGCGGATATGCAATATTCCCCGCAAATACGAGGAATAGACGCCAACTACGATAAATGCCAGCGCGAGCCCTCCGAAGATCGCAAACTGCCGCCAGAACTCCGCCCAATCGTATTGCTGAAGCGCGTTATAGAAATCATTGTTCCAATAATTGAACCGAACATTGAGCCAAACAGTGATCAGGTTGAGCGCGATGACGGCGGCGAGCAGCCCAATTGCCGACCATTTCTCATCCGACTTCCAGTATGGCCAGGCAAGGTGCCAGGCTTGACGCAGAAATCCCTGCCGAGTCGTCACCGCCATTATTTCGCTCCGCTCGATCTCGCCCTGTCGGATAATACGACCTATGATCCGGGCTCGTCATGTCCGCCTCCGCTGTAGAGCTGATCAGCGCCGCGTTTCTGACGCGCGGCGCATGCCGCGCCCTAGAGCAGCTCGGCTATGCGAGCCTTGTCGAATTCCCGCTCGCCAATGGCCGGCGCGCCGATATTCTCGCTCTCGGCAAGACGGGCGATCTCGTCATCGTGGAGATCAAGAGCTCCGTGGCCGATTTTCGTGCCGACCGCAAATGGTTCGCTTACCGCGACTTCTCGGATCGCCTTTATTTCGCGGTGGCAAACGACTTTCCGCGCCTGCTGATCCCCGATGAATGTGGCGTGATGGTGGCGGATTCGTTCGGCGCGGCCGTGCTTCGCGATGGCAGCACAAAAAGGCTCGATGCCGCCCGCCGCCGCGCCCTGACGCTGCGCTTTGCCCGCATCGCGGCGACGCGGCTGCGCCGCCTTCTCGACCCCGAAGCGGGACAATTGGGCGGAATGTGATGTCGGCGGCGGCGCCAGCGTCGCCGAACCAATGGGTCGCAGACGGCGTCCGGCCCGTTAGCGCCTCTCAGCTGGCGAGGCGCGCGATCGTCGCCGTCGTGCTGTAACCCGGCACGACTTTGGCGAGAAGCACTTCGCCGCCGGCGTGCCTGACGAAATCGGCCCCGACGACCTCATCGAGCCGATAGTCGTCCCCTTTGACGAGGAGCTGCGGGCGGATATCGCGGATCAGCTCCATCGGCGTATCTTCCTCGAACACGACGATCAGGTCGACCGCGGCGAGCGAGGCCAGCACAGCCGCCCGTTCGGTTTCGCTCTGGATCGGACGCCGCGGCCCTTTGAGGCGAGCGGTCGAGGCGTCGCTGTTGAGCCCGACCACGAGACGATCGCATGCCGCCTTGGCTTGCCCGAGCAACGCCACATGCCCGGGGTGCAACAGGTCGAAGCAGCCGTTGGTAAAGCCGATTTTGAGCCCGTGGCGGCGCCAGCGCGCCACCAAATCGAGCGCGAGCGAGCGCGGCACGACTTTGTCCGCAGCATGGAGATCCCGGCCATTGAGTGCGGCGGTGAGCTCGCTCTCATACACCACTGCGGTGCCGATCTTGCCGACCACAATGCCGGCAGCGACATTTCCGAGTCGCGCCGCATCGGCCAGGCCGACGCCGACCGCGAGCGCTGCAGCGACTGCCGCGACGACAGTATCGCCGGCGCCGGAAACATCGAAGACCTCGCGGATTTCGGCGCGTTGAACATGGGCCGCGCCGTCGGCCGGGATCAGCACCGACCCTTCCGCGCCGAGCGAGGCCAGAACCGCGTTGAAGCCGCAACGCTCGATCAGCGAGCGGGAGGCCGCGATGATCTCGTCGTCGGTCGCCACGGGCATTCCCGTGGCGTGGGCGAGTTCGCGCCGGTTCGGCTTTACCAGGTCGGCGCCGCGATATCGTATGTGATCGCCGCCCTTCGGGTCGACGATGACCCGGGCGCCGGCCTCGCGCGCCGCCCGGATAATCTCGAGCGCCACCCCCTCGGTCAGCACGCCCTTGGCGTAATCCGAGATGACGACGATCGAATGGTCGGCCACAAGCTCGCGCGCCAGCCGCAACAGGTCCTCGCGGATGTACGGATCAAGCGGGATCGCGCTTTCGCGGTCGGCCCGCAGCAGCTGCTGATTGCCTGCGATATAGCGCGTCTTGACTGTGGTCGAGCGCTGCGGCTGGACAAGGACATGCGCCTCGGCGCCGTCCTGCGCTTCTACCAGCCGCCCGATCTCGCGGCCGGCTTCGTCGTTGCCGACAACCGAGATGAACGAGGCGGCCGCTCCGAGCGCCCGCAGATTGCGGAGCACGTTTCCCGCGCCGCCCAGCGTCTTCATTTCGCGTTCGATCCACAATACCGGGATCGGTGCTTCGGGCGACACTCGCTCGACTTGGCCATAAACGTAATGATCGAGCATTACGTCGCCGATGCATAACACGCGCGCCGTTTTCAGCCGGTCGACGTAGGGTAGGAGCTCGTTGTTGTCTGCCATTTGGAAATTCTGCGGTGGAGCCTACGTGGTCTTGTGACGGTACCGACAGATCCGCGCAAGAAAAATGCCGCGGCATTCTCACCGTTCTCGCGTGAAATGCGACTATTCGTCTCGTTTTGGCTCAGCGGCGGCGCAGCAGCAGATAGGTGGCACCGGGACCCCCGTGCTGCGGCTGGGCCGGCGCGATCGCCAGGATGTGCCGCCGCAGCTCCGGCTCCTCCAGCCAGCGCGGAACCGAACTTTTGAGGACGCCGGGCCCGCTCTGGCCGAATCCCCGCCCGGTGATCACGAGCACGCAACGGCGTCCGGCGACCCGCGACGAGGCGATGAAGGCGGAGAGTGCCCCATGCGCCTCGGCTTGGGTCATTCCATGAAGATCGAGGCGTGCTTCGATCCTGTGCAGACCACGCTTCAGCCGTTCGGCGTTGGCGCGGTCGATCCCGGCAAACCGATCGAGCGGCGGCAGAGGTGGAGATGCGGTCCGGACTCGCTCAACTCGCGCCGGAGCGATATCGGCCTCGCCCGGAGGCCCGGCCGAATTGCCGGGTCTACCGCCGCGCAACGGCCGCACGTCGCGAACCGCTTCTCGCCATAGATCATTCGTTCCCTTCACTTCTCGCCGCCTCGCCGTCCTCGACGAGAACGATATGGAGACGCCTGGGCCCGTGCGCACCCAGTTCGATGTGCTGCTCGATATCCGCCGTGCGCGACGGACCAGTGATGAAATTGACGGCCCGGGGCAGCCCTTCCGTCCTTGAGCCGGTTCGCATGCGGTCCCAGCCATCCTCGTAGGTCGCGACCACCTGGTCACGGCGGACCACCACGATATGAGTCTCCGGCAGAAAGTTGAGCGTCGTCGGAGTCTGTGCTCCTGAAACGAGCATCAAAGTGCCGGTCTCGGCGATAGCGGCATGACAGGGGGTGAGGCCGACCCGGTCCTCCGCCTCAGCCGGGCCGCGGCGGATATGCAGCAAGGGCCAGTTTTTCCACGGGAACTCATCAAGGCTCGGGTCGGGGGCCATGACGAGTTCAGCCGGAAGGTTCTCCGCGGCGAGATAACGCGCGACCGCCTCCGGCACCGCCGCGGGTGAGCTCACCCGTGTTACCGTGGTCTGTACCTCCTCCGCCATTGCAATAAACAGCTCGACCCGCTCCCGCTCGTCGATCGCGGTCGCTCGGGCGGGGAGCAGATTTCGGTGATGCGCCGCGATGCGGGCACGCAATTCCGCCTCCCGATCAGGATCGAGCCGACCGCGACCGAGCGAGTTCCGAACGGCAGCGAGAATCCTTTCGCGAGACTCGCTCACCGGGCAGCTCCACTCTTCTGCCGCTGCGCCCAGAGGCTGTGAAAGCTGCGGCCTTCCGGCGCCGGCATATCGCGCACCCCGGTCCAGCCGGCGGCCAGTGGCAGAGTGCGAAACCGGCCGCGTCGGCCGCTGGCCCAGCCGAGCACCCGGCTGGCCGTCTCGGCAAGCGCGTGATAGAGCGCCGGGTGCCGCACCACCCATGCCCACACTGCAAGGCCGCTGCGGTAGGCCGCCGGGCTCAGCTTTTTGGCATATTCGCGCTCGCGCCAATGGC
>VAZT01000497.1 GCA_005884825.1 Alphaproteobacteria bacterium | reverse complement strand
CGGCACGTGAAACACGTGGGTGACG
Source organism: Alphaproteobacteria bacterium (assembly GCA_005884825.1). Lineage (GTDB taxonomy): Bacteria > Pseudomonadota > Alphaproteobacteria > ATCC43930 > CGMCC-115725 > AP-15. The sequence goes on along the minus strand of VAZT01000497.1, from coordinate 2,868 downwards.
CCGTAACCATCCAGCATGTCAGCAAGGCATTCCGCCCCGCTCATTCGTCTGTTGTGCCCGAGCATTACGATCTCCCCGTTCTCGGTTGTCATCATCCGCGTAAGCGGATGATCCGGTAATCACGAAGCTTACGGGAAAGTCGCTACTGCGGTGATTACTGGATGCCCGCTTGCGCGGGCATGACACTGAATCGGTCGCCGCGCTGCTACTTGATCGCTAGCGGGTTAGTCGGCGACCCCACCGCGCCGGTAATCGGAATTGCCGGCGCGACGAACATGAACTCGTAAACCTTGTCGTCAGCGCAGTCCTCCGCGAGATCCTTCAAATAAAAGATCTCCCCCATCGTCATGCCCATGATCGGAATCGTGATCCAGTGCCAGGGCTGGTTGATGCCGCCCTCGGTGTTATTGGGACGAACCTCGCAACCCCAGGTGTCGCTGGCGAGCGCGGCAAGCTCGGTGCGCGCCACCCATTCCAGCGTCTCGAAGGCGAAGCCGGGCGCGTCGCCGCCGGGATAGCCATCCCAACTGCCGGCTTTAAGGCAGCGTTCCATCTGTCCGGTGCGCACGATGACGTAATCGCCACGTTGTACGGTGACGCCTTGCGCCTCGGCCGTGTTGTTGAGATCCTCGCAGGTGATACCGTAGCCATCATCGAGCGATTCCTTGTCCAACGCACGCGCGACATCGAGGAACACGCCGCGGCCCACCATCTTGTTCTTGGTTTTCTCAATGCCACACTTTTGCGCGCCGGCCGATGTCACCTCGCGGCAGTCGTAGCCGTTCCACATGGAGTTCTCATAGAAGACGTGGCCGAGCCCGTCCCATTGCGTGCCGCACTGGAGCGGCATGGTGACCATGTCGTCAGCGGCGCGGATGCCGCGTTTGTCGAGTACGCCGGAATACGCATCGGTGCCGGTGCGGATCATGGTGTGGATGGGGTTGGTGCGGCCCATGGCCGGGTAGGTGCTTTTGGCGCCCTGCGGGCCGGTGTTATCGAAATTGAGCGCCAGCGAAATGACTCTGCCTTTGCGCACGAGGCGCGCAGCCGCGATGATGTCGTCAGGCGAGGTGTAATTGAGGGTGCCGATCTCGTCGTTCGGGCCCCACTTGCCCCAATTCTTGTATTTCTCCGCGGCCTCGCGGAGATCCTGGCGCGTTACTTTACGCATGATATGTCCTTCGGTTGGGGTGTGGCCGGGGCTAACTTATGCAGGCTCGACGCCCGGAACGGAGTTTACTGCTGCACTGGCAACGGCGAAGATAGCACGCTAGGCCGCTCGTCGAGGCGAACCAGACCAACGAATGAGAACAACAACCGGCGGAGGAAGGCAACGAAAGAGGACCCAGCATTGACAAGGATCAGCCGCATCGTAGCGCTCGGAGCGGGGCTCGTCATTTCGGCCTCCGCTTTCGCCCAGCAATATCCCAGCAAGCCAGTCAAGATCATCGTGCCGTTCCCGCCGGCTGGCGTCACCGACATCGTCGGACGGCTGGTGGCAGAGAAGCTGTCGGAGAAGCTCGGCCAGCAGTTCTATATCGAGAACATCAGCGGCGCCGGCGGCAATCTCGGCATGGGACAAGTCGCGCACTCTCCCGGCGATGGCTACACCATCCTGTTCGCCTCTTCGAGCATCGTGGTGAACCCGACGCTCTACAGCAAGGTTCCCTTCGACATCGACAAGGATTTCATCCCGGTTACCAAGGCCGGCGCAACGCCCAACTCCTGGCAGGTCAATCCGAACTTTCCAGCCCCGACGATGACGACCCTGATCGAGATCATCAGGAAGGAGCCCGGCAAGTACAGCGTTGCCTCGCCCGGGACCGGCACCACGCCTTCGCTTTCGATCGAGATGCTGAGGCACGCGCTTGGGCTGAATTTCGTGGTGGTGCCATTCTCGGGCGGCGGACCGTTGGTGCAATCGCTACTCGGTGGCCACACCCCGATCGCATGCAGCGCCATCGGCAACGCCATGGCGCTGATCAAGGATCAGAAAATCCGCGTGCTCGCGATCACTGCCAATAAACGTGTGGAGTTTGCGCCCGAAATTCCGACGCTCGACGAACTCGGCATCAAGAACCAGGAGGCCGAGACCATGACCGGTGTGTTCGCACCGGTGGACACGCCGAAGGCTATTGTCGATCTGCTTCAGAAGGAGATCTCCACGGTGGTGACCACGCCCGAGATCAAAGCGCGTCTCCTGGGGTTCGGCGTAGTGCCGAGCGGCGAGAGTGCGGCCGAGTTCGCGGCTTACGTTAAGGCCGAAGTGGCAAAATGGAGGAGGGTCATCACCGAGGCGAAAATCCCGCCGATCGGCGGCTGAAGCCGATAGGCTGGAACGCGTAACGAAGGAGCACGATGGTGATTGCAAGCATCCGCCGCCTCGCGTGTTTCGCTGCGCTGGCGACACTCTCCATGCCCATCTCCGCTGATATCGGCTGGGCGCAGGCTTATCCGACCCGCAACATCCGGCTGATCGTGCCGTTCGCGGCGGGCGGCCCTACCGACGTGATCGCGCGGCTCGTTGCGCAAAAGCTCGGGGAGAGCTGGGGCCACCAGATCGTCGTCGAAAATATTCCCGCAGCCGGCGGCAACACCGGCGTGGCGATGGCGGCGCACGCGCCGGCCGACGGCTACACCGTGCTCGTGGTCAGCACGGGCTTCATGGTCAATCCGAGCATGTACACGAAAATCCCCTACGATCCGATCAAGGATTTTTCGCCGATCACACTGGTTGCCGCTTCTCCCAACGTCATTTCGGTGCATCCCGATTTTCCCGCCAAGACGCTCAAGGAGCTTGTCGACCTGGTCAGGACGAACCCGGGCAAGTACAGCTTCGCGCAGCCCGCCACCGGGTCCACCCCGCAT
>VAZT01000496.1 GCA_005884825.1 Alphaproteobacteria bacterium | reverse complement strand
GCGAATGTCGGCATCGCCAGCTATGTCTTTTCGAGGAACGAGGCATGGTGGCTCGCCGGTCTTGCCGGCGTCCTGGTCGGATCGGTGTGGAACTATGCCGTCTCTTCCGTTTTCACGTGGAAGCAAAAATGACATCGCCAGTGAGACCCGTTCTAATCGCCGCTACCCGGAATTTGGAGGGAGCGGGTTAACTATTCGGCAAGGTGAGGCCCTGGCCAAAGATGAGATCCTATGAGGAATGTGGATAGCGACCGACGCTCTGGCAGAGTGGGTTTGCTTACCACGCACTCTGGAGCCAACGATGCAAGTTGCAGCTGACCGACGCCAAACGCCAACCGCTATCCGTACTGATCTTGGCGCGATCTTTGTCTCATTGGAACTCAGTCGCTCAACCTGGCTGATCACGTCGCTGTCGCCGGCCGGCGGAGAGAAGATGTCGAAGCATTCGATGCGCAGCGGCGATGTTCCCGCTCTACTGGGGCGCTTTGCCCAGCTCAGGGAAAAAGCGCAGGCACGCACGGGACAGCGGTTTCCGATCATTGTGATCCAGGAGGCAGGCCTCGACGGATTCTGGATCGATCGCGTGTTGCAGAAGGAAGAGATTGAAAGCCACATTGTCGATCCGGCTTCGATCGCGACATCACGCCGCCGTCGGCGTGCGAAGACCGACAAGATCGACGGCGAGTCGCTTGTTCGCGCGCTGCTCGCGTATAAACGTGGAGAGCCGCGCGTCTGCGCGATGGTGAAGGTGCCCAAACCCGAGGAGGAAGACCGCCGACGGCTCTGCCGCGAGCGCAAGACGTTGACGGCCGAGCGCGTTAGCCACATCAACCGCATCAAGGGGCTTCTTTTCTCCCAAGGGATAACCGGATACGAGCCGCGGCGCCGTGATCGGCGCGAGCGCCTGGAAGAGCTCCAGACCGGCGACGGCCGTGCGCTGCCGGAGCATCTGAAGGCGCAGGTTCGCCGTGAGCTCGACCGGCTCGAACTGCTGCTCGAGCAGATCAAAGCCGTGGAGGCCGAGCGCGATGTGCTGCTGGCCGCGGAACACGCCGCCACGCCAGCACTGGCGGCGATGTTGCTCGAGATTAAGGGCATCGGACCCGAGTTCGCCGCTATCCTCTGGTCGGAAGGGCTCTTCCGACACTTCGACAACCGACGACAGGTCGCCGCTTACGCGGGCCTTGCACCGACGCCCTGGCAGAGCGGATCGGTCGATCGCGAACAGGGTGTTTCGAAATCCGGCAATCCGCGACTTCGAACAACGCTGATCCAACTCGCCTGGCTTTGGGTGCGACACCAGCCGCATTCGGCGCTCACACAGTGGTTTGAAGAACGCGTCAGGCGTAACGGTGGCCGCCTGCGCAAGACGGCGATCGTGGCACTGGCGCGAAAGCTGCTGGTCGCGCTCTGGAAATATGTGACCGCTGGTGTTGTTATCGAAGGCGCCGCCATGAAGACCACCTGACGATATAACCGCCTTAATCCCGCAATCCCCAGGACCTGATCAGTACTGGCGGATCCAGGTGGACGAACCGCTGTATAGCCTGGCCTGAAAAGCCGAAGATGAGAATGGCTTCGTCCGCCTGAGCCCTTGCCCGCCGCAAGCGGGATGTTGGTGCAGCCGCCTTGAGCGGCGACCGGATATAAGGTTGATCGTGCTCGGAAAACGCGAGCCGCGTCATGCTATCGGGCTCAGACCTTGGATACCGTATCGCTTACGGAGATCTACCAATGTCGCCCTGAGCAAGCCTCTTGACTATGTCTTCCTCA
>VAZT01000495.1 GCA_005884825.1 Alphaproteobacteria bacterium | reverse complement strand
TTTTGGCCAGCGCCGCCTCGGCCTTGCGCGCGTCGGCTTCGGCCTGTTCGAAGCGCTGCCGGCTGGCAAAGTCGCTCGTCATCAGGCTGCTGTATCGCTTGTAATCCTGCTGTGCGCGGGACAGGTCGGCCTCGGCGGATTTGACCACCGCCGCGGCCTGGTCGATCATCGCCTGCTGCAATTTGAGCCGGCTCTCATAGGTGGCGATCATCGCCTCGGTGGTCGCAACCGCCGCCTCGGCCTGCGCGGCCTTCGCCTTGAAGTCGCGGTCGTCGATGACGAAGAGGATCGCGCCTTCCGCCACCTCCTGGTTGTCGGCGACCTTAACCTTCTTGATGTAGCCTTCGATTTTCGGGCTGATCAAGGTGACGTCGCTCTGCACGTACGCGTCATCCGTGGACTGCCGGAACCGCAGCACGTCCCACCAGTACCAGCCGCCGATGCCGGCGAGGACGAGCACCACCACGGCCAGCCCTGCCACGATCTTCGTGCGCATCCTCGCCTAAACTAAACCGTTCAGTATACTGTTGCGCCAAGATACAAAGCTTGGCAGAATGTTGTCAAGCCATGGCGCAGACCGCACAGCACGATGTCCCGGCCGTCGGCAAGGCAGAAAGCATTCTCGCCGCCGCTAAACGGGCTTTCCTCGCCGCCGGCTTCGGGGCGGTCAGCATGGACACGATCGCCCGCGAGGCAGGCGTCTCAAAGGCGACCGTCTACGCGCATTTTGGCAGCAAGGAAGAACTCTTCGGCGCCGTCATCGAGCGGGAGTGCGAGCGGTATTTCGACCGCTTTTCGGCCGGCGAGCTCGATCCTCGCGATGTTCGCGCGTCACTGACGATACTGGGGCGCCGTTTTCTCGAACTCGTTCTGTCGCCCGACGCGATCGCGCTGCACCGCATCATCGTGGGCGAGGTCACCCGCTTCCCGGTGCTCGGCGAGGTGTTTTGGCGCGCCGGACCCGAGCGCGAACGTGTCCAGATCGAGGGTTTTCTGCGCAGTGCGGCGGCGGCCGGCGCATTGACGCTGCCCGACCCGCGGTTCGCCGCCGAGCAATTCGTCAGCCTCGTGCGCGCCGATGTCCAGCTGCGCCAGCTGCTTCGCCTCGCAGCCGAGCCCAGCGACCGTCAGATCGAGATTATCGTTGAAGGCGCGGTCGGCACATTTATCCGCGCCTTTCAACGCAAGCCCAGCTGATTTAGGGCTGATTAATTCACGGCCGAGCGACTGGTCCGCGGCTATCCGGCACCGTCGCGCCCTTCTCTTTCCAGTCCTTCGACCATGGCGTTATGGGCCGCGCCACCGGGACGCCATCGACCCGGATCTCATCCACCTGCTCGGTGAAGAAGCAGAGATACCCCTTGATCTTCGGGCATTCCGGGATCGGGTCGGGGTAGGTCCAGACGAGATCGGTGAAAACCTTGTCACCGATCTTGACCGAGTAATAGCTGGCCTTGCCCTTGTAAGGGCAGCGGGTGGCCGTCTCGCTCGGAACGAGCGCGACGAGTCGAGCACATCGACGCGCTTATAAGGATCGCGCGGGTGCACGAAAATTTCTTCGTCCTCCTCGTACCAGGCATCCACGCGGTTCCAGTAAAAGGCGACGAAGTCCTTGAGTGCCGCGACCTCCTCAAACGGCTCCGGATAGCCCCACACCGCATTCTCGGCCACCTTGTCGCCGACCGCGATCGTCCAATAGGACGCCGTTCCCTTGTAGGGGCAAAAAGTGTGATGGTCGGTCCGGGTCATCCGATCCATCCGGACGTCCGAGCGCGGGAAGTAGTAGACCGGCAGATGCCGCGTCTCGAAGAGGAGGTGGGCGTTGGTGCTGTCGGCTATGATCTCGCCGTTGAATTTGACGCGCACCCGCCGCGGCGACGGCTCGAGCAGGACCTTGTAGTCGGGGTTGGTCTTGAACCCGGATTCGCGCGTCTGCGCCAGCGTCGTCATGATCGGCTCCCTCGCGACTTCTGTCGCGAGAATGATCGCCAACCGCGGCGGCCGCAAGATCCTATCTGCCCTACTTCCCCCACCAGTCCCGCGAACCACCGAACAATCGGCATCGGCACCTACCGCGGCAGCCGGACACCGGGCTGGGAAGTCACCGGGTGTAAAGAAAACCGACAAAGCAGCACGTAGACAACCCTGGAATCGACAGCGGCGCCCGGAGGCGCCGCTGCTAGGTGTGCCGGCTTTCTCTTACGCGCGGTTGCGACGGCGCCGGATCACGCCGAACCCCACCAGCGCGCCGCCGAGGAGCGCGACCGTGGCAGGTTCTGGCACTGCCGCTTCCACATCTGACGTGGCAGAGGCGGTGATGTTGGTATTGTTAAAGGTGAAAGGCGTGCCCTCGGATACCAACGTCGCGCCCGGCGGAGCCACCAGAGAACTGGGGTCGAGATCGGACACGAAGGTTCCGGTCAGCGTCGCCGTGCCGAAGGCGCCTGGGCTTCCGCCTCCACCCGTGTAGGTGAAGGTGAGGATGTCGCTGATCCCGCCTCCGGCCTCAGTAAAGGCGATTATGCCGCTCGTTGGCGCCACGAGCGCTCCGGCCGTAAGGAACTGACCTGTGAAACTGTGAGTGCTGGCTTCCGAAACCGTGGCGCTTGCAGTCCCCAAACCGGGCGCCATTACCGTGGTGCCGTCAAGGGCAAATCCCGAGCCTGTGTCAAATTGGCCGACACTGAAGATGATGCTTCCTTCCGCGCCAGCATCATTGATTGACAAGGATGCGGCGTTTGCACCTCTCGGAGCGATCAAAGCGATCGCCGAGACCGCAAGGCATGTCGATATTAAGTGGTTCATCCTGTCCCTCCTTTGCAGTTCCCCGCCGCTGCGTCGGCACTGCCCCACCCCGGCGGTTCTTTAACTCGTTAACAAATTTCGGGCCAGTTCTCGCAACACCTTGAGCTAACTAACCTATTTATGCCCTCGATGCGCCGGAACAGTGGCTAAACGTCACACTTGTAAAGTTTTCCGACAGATGCTTATCGGTTGGGGCGCGCGGAAATGGTCGATTTACGCGGAGTCGGCGGCGAGTTGTGTAAAACACGCTGTCAAATTTTCCGACAGACGGGACCCGCCCCTCGGGGATTAATTAACCGGCCAACACGCTGATGATTGACACCAGCGGCTGAGAGTGTTGCAGTCTTCGTCCGGGGGTGCGCGAATGGTGACCGGCTGATGAAAGCACCGGCCATCGACTATGTGAGGCCGCGGAGTCTTACCGAGGCCATCGATCTGCTAGCTCGGAGCGGCGGCGAGGGGCGGGTGATTGCCGGCGGGCAGTCGCTGGTCGCGATGATGAACCTGCGGGTCGCATCGCCGGGCTTGCTAATCGACATCGCCCGGCTGCCGGAGCTCACGGCGGCTACCGATGAAGGTGATACAGTAACGCTCGGGGCTTGCGTGACGCATGCCGCCATCGAGGACGGACGGATTGCTGACCCCTCGCGCGGACTGATGCCGCGGGTCGCGGCGACGCTCGCCTATCGGGCGATCCGCACCCGCGGCACGGTCGGCGGCAGCTTGGCGCTGTCGGACCCCGCAGCCGAATGGCCCGCGGTTCTGTCGGCCCTGGATGCCGAGGTGCTCGTCTGCGGCCCCGATGGGCGGCGGTCGATCAGATGCGCCGAGCTCATGACCGGGGTATTCGAGACAACGCTTGCCGCGGACGAGATAATCGAAGGCGTACGCATTCCAAGGCTGTCGGCGGAAGCCTGCTGGGGTTATCTGAAGCTGTGCCGAAAGGCGGGTGAATTCGCCAGCGCGCTGGCGGTGGTCGTCTCCGATCGTAAGCGCAGCCATTCGCGGGTCGTGCTCGGCGGGCTTACGGCGCGCCGCTGGTGCTGCAGCAAGCATCGCGAGTTGTCTCCGAGAATGGCCGCGAAGCGATCCGGGACGCCGTTGCGGCCGATCTCGACCGTGCAACGGACCGGCACTTCGACGAATTCCAGCGCAATCTCCATACCGTCGCTGCGATGCGCGCAGTGCAACAGGTGCTGCAGTGACTGCGATCCGCCTGCAGGTCAACGGTGCCCATGTCGCGGATGACGTGCCGCCGCGATTGTCGCTCGCGGATTTTCTGCGCGAGCGGCGCAATCTGACCGGCACTCATCTGGGCTGCGAACATGGTGTCTGCGGCGCCTGCACCGTCCTCGTCGACGGCGAGCCGGCGCGCTCGTGCTTGCTGCTCGCGGTCGCCTGCGACGAGCGCGAGATC
>VAZT01000494.1 GCA_005884825.1 Alphaproteobacteria bacterium | reverse complement strand
TGAGACCTTAAATGGAATCGATTGAGCATAGTCCCGCAGTATTGTGGTCGGATTTATCGAACACCTGTAAATGTCGGAGAAAACGTGATGCGCGCGGGTTTCAAGTGTGGCCGCACCCCGTTCGGCATCCAGACGATCATCATGCTCGAGAAGGCGTGCTCCCCGGCCGGATCGACAAGGTCATGGTCGCGCCATTGGTGGATAGCTCGCCCATATGTCTCCGAGCAGGCACGCGGCGCGGCTATGCCGCTCGGGATGGTGCAGTTTGAGTCTCTTATGAGAAGTTAATGCCAGGCTGACTGAAAGCGTCTCGCAACATAATGATCGTCTGCCGATCGTATTAGCCGCTCGAGAGAGCGACAGGAACAACAGATTGGCAGACCGGAGATGTCCAGCTTTGCGCCTGCGGCCGTGCTTACCTTGCATCACTTCGAAGTGAGCGAGAACGGCCGAGGCTATTGGGTTGCTAAAGACAGTGAAAGGTGATAGGCGGCGTATTTCGCACTCACAAGGATGCGCTGCGCTTCGCGCTGTTTGAGGCGGCCGGCGACAGCGCCTGCGTCAAAGTGATCTCTTCTCCGAGACGCTGATCCGGGTTGGAGAACGGAGCCCGCTGTTGCCGGCACTGGTTTCCGCTCGAAAACTTATTGGCTGATTGCTCTCTAATAGCGGCACCCGTGTCGGCGAGCATCGATTATGCCCGCCACGCCTGCAATGCGGCCCCGGCCACTATCGAAGTATACGTCGATGGGATTTATATCGTGGCCCATCAGGAGCGCGGATGGCCAAAAGCGCTCGTTGCTTCTGAAACCGGGCGGAGCCGCCCGGTCCTCGCAAGCCCTGATCCAGGCGAAGCAGCGCCATGGAGCCGGCTGGCCGCTTGGCTGAGAGGACCGCAGCACTCGAGCACTGCAGCCAGCCCCGCAAGCCTCAGGCTAGTTTGATACAGATTCGGCAGCTCGGTCTCCGTCCTCGTGGTTGACCGAAAGACGCGCCTTGGCGATGCGGTTGATCTCCGCTCTCCTCTCCGGATTTGCTGCGAGGAAACGCTCGAAATCGGCCTTCCGCAGAACGAGCAGCCGGCAATAAGTCAGAGCGAACACATCGGCCTGGCGCGGCCGACCCGACAGCAGAGCCATCTCTCCGAAGAACTCGCCGCTGCCGAGCCGCACACGGCGCGCCGGCAATCTCACCTCGACAGCACCGGATGCGATAAAGAACACGGCGTCCCCCCGGTCCCCCCGGCGGATGATGCGCTCGTTGGGCACGGTAAAGCGTGGCCGCAGCAGCCGGGCAACGCGCTCCAGCTGCTGCTCGTCGAGGCCGGAGAGGATATCCAGCCTCTCGATCAGGCGATGCGTGTCCAGGCCGATCTCGAAGCGCGGCCGCGGCGCGGCGCGGGTACCCGATGTTCCGCGCTTCAGATCGTCGTAGAGCTCCTGCGGGATCAACCCTTCTTCGAATAATGCCTGGTACCTGCCCATCTCTTGCCGCAGCGCCGATTGGCGCAAGACTCTTTCTTCAAGAGCGGCCACGTAGTCAGGGTATTGCCGACGAAGCGCATCCAGGGCGTCGCCCACTTCGTCGCGACGATGCTCGATGATTTCCCTGGCGATGTCGGTTAGACGCTCTTCTTGGAATACTGCGCTCAAGCGTTCATCGTTGAAGCTGATCAGCCGCTCGACCAGCAGCCGCGTCATCAGCAGAAGTTCGACGCGGTCAGCCAGCCGATCGGCAACAAACCTCTGAATTCCGAAATGCCGGTACAGGTAATAGGCGATGCGGAATGCCGGCGGAAACGAGAGCGTCCCTTCCGCAGCTCTCTGATATCCGAGGCGGCCTTCGGACCGTGCGCCTTCGACCAGGGCGTCTGCATTCCGCAGCAACACTTGAACGGTCGCCTGCGACGCGACCTGGTCGGCACGGGTTTCCAGCACGAGCACCCGCTCCTGGTTGCCCAGAGCAACGAGTGCGATCGCCAGCCGCTCCCGCTCGGGAAGGCGCTCGGCTTCGTCCCGGGCATCCGCCGCGGCGATCCAGGTTTGGTATGGTTCGACGACTTGCTCGACCGAGCTTTGAGCGAGACCGTGGTACTGCCCCATGTGGCGCACCGAATCGGCAACTTCGGCATAAGCCACTGCCAGAACCCGGTCACGGAGGACCTGATTGCGGGGCGAAAGGCGGTGAAGGCCGAGCATGGCGATCACCAGACGCAACGTCGTGCCGTTGACGAACAGCGTGAACAGCACAAAGCCGGTTGCGAGCACCGTTACAAAACGCTGTGCGTGCTGGTCGAGGGCTGCGTTCTCGGTGACGCCGAGCGCCAGCACCAAAGTCAACGCCCCGCGCAATCCGCCCCAGATGATCGCGTATTTGTAGGCGGAACTGATCGGCTGGGTGAGTTTGACGCGTTCGAGCAGCGGCATGAGCACGAACAGCACAACGGCGCGAGCCGCGAATGCCGCTGCGGTCAGCACCGCAAGCAGCAGCAGATCACGGGTATCGAAATCGCCTAGCAGCTTGGGAACAAGGATCGACGCGAGAATGAAGATCAAGGAGCGGGCCCAAAATGCAATCTGGTCCCAGAGGTCGGTCATGAACGACCAATTGTACGGTGCGATGCGGGAGCGGCCGAGCGCGCTGATCGTCAGAGCGGCGGCGAGCACGGCAACGACACCCGACACATGCAACAGGCGCTCGGCGACCACAAAAACGCCATAAGCGAGCGCCAGGGTCAAAGTCGCCTCGGCGAGGCGGTCGTCGCGAACCCATGGGATGACGGCGAGCAGTGCCCCGGCGTCGTTGAGGAGAGCCTCGCCTTCGACCAAGCGGGTCAAGCGCGCCGGTGCGCCGATATCGCGAAAGATCGCGATGACCGCAGCGGGGTCGGTGGTCGACACCACAGAGCCGAGCAGCAAGCAGACCACCAACGAGACCCGGCCAAACGGCCAAAGCGCCAAACCGACGACCGCGGTGGAAATTAACGTGGCGACGATCGCGAGCAGCAGGATCGGCGCTGTATCTTCCAGCATCCGCCTGACGTCTGTGGCGATCCCGGCCTCGAACACGAGCAAGGGCAGAAACACATAGATAAAGGTGCCGGAGCTGACCGGCAGGTCTACGAAGGCCTCGGCAAGTGCATCTGTCTCACCGGACCAGCCCAAATGCGTCACCAGCGCCGGAAACCCTCCCAAGGCCAGGCCAACCACGCCAAGCAGAACGGGCGGCGGCAGCTTCAAATAAGCAGCCAGTGGCTGGCATAGACCGACGACGACCAGCAGAGCGGTAATGACGATCAGTACAAAAGCGATGTCGAGCATCGAACCGAGAGTTGCTGAATCAGAAAGTGAGATTTTCGATCTGAAGCGCATCTTACGGTCGGTTGTGCCGCTGGGATACCGAAAGCGAGAGACTTACCTGGATTTCACTGTCCCTCCTAGCTGACGAACGGACCGGTAATCCAGAGCAGGTTCCTCGCGATATTTGATCCGCCTTCTCGGTGTAGAGGAGGCATTGCGTCCAGTTGCGACGCCACATGGCTTACCCGAGCCTCGCAATGTTCGGTCAGCTCCTCGATGCCGCAAACCGTGATCTTATAGGAAGCGGTCGCTTGCACCGCCACTCGCGCAGTGCGCCCCGGGCACCGCCCTGAGAGCGGGCGCGTCCGAGCGGGAGAGCGCGCGGGTGTTGGCTATCCTGGGCTGGGTAAAACGGGCATCGATTAGATCTGCATCAATGCCGCCCGGCTCGGCGTCCATAACAAAGTGCGGAGCGAAAATTTCCAGGGTCTACAAGACACCTGCCGAGGTAACACATGCTCGATTTCGTGATGATCACCATGGGCGTCGGCTTTTTCGTCGCCTCCATCTTCTACGTGCTTGCCTGCGAAAGAATGTGAGACAGCCATGCTGCTCGACTATGTCCTCGGCTCGATCGTGACCCTCGTGATCATGGTCTACCTCGTCTACGCGCTGATCAACCCCGAGCGGTTCTAGGAGCGTCCGATGACCATCTCCGGATGGATCCAGATCGCGCTGTTCAGCGTGATGGTGATCCTCATCACCCGGCCATTCGGCGGCTACATGACGCGCGTCTTCGCCGGCGAGCGGACGCTTCTTAGCCCGGTTCTGCGACCGATGGAACGCGCAATTTATTGGTGCTGCGGGGTCGATGAGAAGGAGGAGCAGCACTGGCTCACTTATGCCCTCGCAATGCTGTTCTTCAGCGTCATCGGCTTTGTAACCCTGTATGCTCTGCAGCGGCTGCAGTGGTACCTGCCGTTCAATCCCCAGGGTCAAACCGGGGTCGAGCAGAGCCTCGCCTTCAACACCTCCGTCAGTTTCGTGACCAACACGAACTGGCAGGCCTACGTGCCGGAAACCACGATGGGCTACCTGGTGCAGATGGCCGGGCTGACGGTGCACAATTTCGTTTCGGCAGCGACCGGCATCGCACTGGCGCTCGCCCTCATTCGCGGCTTCACCCGGCGCGAGGCGAAGACGATCGGCAATTTCTGGGTCGATCTGACCCGCACGACACTCTATGTGCTGCTGCCGTTATCGATCGTCATCGCGCTGTTCTATGTCTGGCAGGGCATGCCGCAGAATATCGGCCCCTACATCGATGCGACGACCGTCGAGGGCGCCAAGCAGACGATTGCGCAAGGTCCGGTCGCCTCGCAGGAGGCAATCAAGATCCTCGGCACAAATGGCGGCGGTTTCCTCAACGCCAATTCGGCGCATCCGTACGAGAACCCGACCCCGCTTACCAATCTCGTCCAGCTGCTCACGATCTTTTCAGTCGGCGCTGCCCTGACCAACGTGTTGGGCCGCATGGTGCATGACGAGCGGCAGGGCTGGGCGATCTTTGCCGCGATGGGAATACTCTTCCTCTCCGGCGTGACCACCGCCTACTGGTCCGAATCTCACGGCAATCCTGCCATGGCCGCCTTCAATGTCGATGCCGCGCCCAGTTCGCTGCAGGCAGGCGGCAACATGGAAGGCAAGGAGGTGCGGTTTGGTCCCGCCCTTTCGGCTCTATACGCCACCGTGACGACCGACACCTCGTGCGGCGCCGTCAACTCGATGCATGACAGCTTTCTGCCGGTCGGCGGCATGGTGCCGCTCGTCGACATCCAGCTCGGCGAAGTGATCTTTGGCGGCGTCGGCTCCGGCATCTACGGCGTGCTCGCCTTTGCGATCGTCGCGATGTTTGTCGCCGGGCTGATGGTCGGGCGCACCCCCGAATATCTCGGTAAGAAGCTCGAAGCCAAAGAGGTCAAGATGACCATTCTTGCGCTGTTGAGCCTGCCTCTCTCAATTCTTGGATGGACCGCGCTGGCGACAATATTGCCCGCAGGGCTCGCCGGGATCGCGAATACCGGGCCGCACGGGTTTTCCGAGATCCTCTACGCCTATACGTCTGGCACCGGCAACAACGGCAGCGCCTTTGCCGGACTTTCGGCAAACACGCTGTTCTACAATACGACGATCGGGTTCGCGATGCTGATCGGTCGGTTCATTTTCGTCATCCCGCTCTTGG
>VAZT01000493.1 GCA_005884825.1 Alphaproteobacteria bacterium | reverse complement strand
GGCGAAATTTTCATGCCCACGGTGATGTCGGTGATCGCGCCGGGATTCGGCGAGGATCCAGCCAAATTCGGTCTCGCCGTCGATCTCGCCCGGATCACCTTCCCCTATCTGCTGTTTATCGCGCTGGTGGCGCTGCAGGGGGGTGTGCTGAATTCGGTCGACCGCTTCGCGGCCGCCGCGGCGACACCGATCCTGCTCAACCTGTTCCTGATCGCCGCGCTCCTGATGATGGACCGCTTCGGCTGGCATGACGGTCGCGCCTTAGCCTGGGCAGTCACCGGAGCGGGGCTGGCCCAGTTCCTTTGGCTGTTGTCATCCTGCGCACGTGCCGGGCTGGCGTTGCGGCTGCCCATGCCGCGGCTCACGCCTGGCGTGCGGCGTACGCTCGCCGTGATGGCGCCGGGAACGCTTGGCGCCGGGGTCACGCAGCTCAACCTCTTGATCTCGACTGCCCTCGCCTCACTGTTGCCGGGCGGCTCGGTATCGTACTTGTATTATGCCGACCGGCTGAACCAATTGCCGCTAGGCGTCGTCGGCATCGCGGTCGGCACCGCGATCCTCCCTTCATTGTCGCGACAAGTCAGGCTCGGACACGCTGCCGACGCCGTTGGCACCCAGAACCGCGGGATCGAGCTGGCGCTGTTGCTCACATTGCCTGCGGCGATGGCGCTCAGCCTACTCGCCACGCCGATACTGGCGGTGCTGTTCCAACGCGGCGCTTTCAGCCCGGCCGATACGGCGGCCACCGCCGCCGCCCTCGCTGCCTACGCGGCAGGCCTCCCGGCCTTTGTCCTCGTCAAGGTCCTGGCGCCGGGCTTTTTCGCGCGCCACGATACCGCCACGCCTGTCAAGGTGGCGATCGCCGCGATGACCACCAACCTATGTTTGACCCTCGTCCTGATGCAGTTTCTGGCTCATGTCGGGATCGCCCTGGCGACGACGGTCGCGGGCTGGATCAACGCGCTGAGCCTGCTCGGGCTGTTGCTCCGGCGTGGCCATTTCCGGTTTGATAACCGCGCCCGGCGCAACCTGCCGCGGGTCGGCGCTGCCGCCCTAGGCATGGGAGTAGTGCTGGCGCTGCTGCGGATCGCCCTGCGCCCGGCATTGGCCGGGCCGCCGCTCGTTCGCGTGGGCGCGCTCACGGCTTTGGTTGCCGCGGGTCTGGCCGCTTTTGCGCTTTTGGCGCTCGCCTTCAGGGTCGCCGATTGGCGCTCCCTCCTGGGGCGGCTGCGCCGGCAACCGGCTTGAGCAGCCCTGCGCCGCAGCGCTAACAGGCGCCGCCACCGTCACCTATATGAGATCAAATGAACCGTATTTT
>VAZT01000492.1 GCA_005884825.1 Alphaproteobacteria bacterium | reverse complement strand
CCCGCTTCAACAAGCGCTTTCAAGGATTTGGCATCAAGCGCTGACCTTGCTCCTGTGGGCCTCGACCACCTTGATCGTTACGCCATAGTCACCATTTTAGTATTGCGTGGTTGCCGCCAAGGGACCGCGCACTGGTGAATGGCATCCAGCCGAATTGGTGGGTGCGGAAACCCCATGTTGCTCATAGGAGAACTTGGTTATGGACCGTTTCGATTTCTCTCCGCTATTCCGGTCGACTATCGGTTTTGATCGGTTGACCCGGCTCGTCGACGCCGCGACGCGTGTCGACACCGCCTCTCTCGCGTATCCGCCCTACAATATCGAGAAGACCGGTGAAGACGCATACCGCCTGACCATGGCGGTGGCCGGTTTTTCACAGGATGAGCTGGAGATCACGGCGCAGGAGAACACGCTGCTGGTGACCGGCAAGGCGAAAAAGGCCGAAGACGAGAACCGTTACCTGCATCGCGGAATCGCACGCCGCGGGTTCGAGCGGCGCTTCAGCCTCGCCGACCACATCAAGGTCGTCGGCGCGAGCCTCGTCAACGGCATGCTGCATGTCGACCTGGTCCGGGAGGTTCCGGAGGCGGCGAAGCCGCGCAAAGTCCAGATCGGCACCGGACAGCCCGAGCAGGTGCCTGCACCGCAACAGGAGGAAGTTGGCCAGCTTCAAGCTGCCTGACCAGTCCGATCTAGAAATAACCAAACGCCCCCGAGTTTTCGGGGGCGTTTTGCTTTGTGCTCCTGAAAACTCATCGGAAGGCTCGAAATCGACGGAGAGGAACTACTGGGCAAATTACCGTGTTTTCAGGACGATTAAACATCAGAGGAAATTGGAATGGATAAGGATCGTGTCGCAGGAGGGGTGAAGAAGGTCACCGGCAAAATCAAGGAACAGGCCGGCAAAGCTATGGGCGATGCCGGCACCGAAGCCGAAGGCAGGGCCGATCAGGCCGAAGGCCGGGTTCAGGGTGCGGTAGGTCACGCGAAGGACGCCGTTCGCGAGATCGCCGGCAAAAAATAGCTTCTCATCAACTCGGAGGAGGTCGTTATGGGCCGGGGCATTCTGCTTTGGCTGCTCGGGATTCCAATCCCGATCATCATCCTGCTTTACCTGTTTCACGTCGTCTGACGAGAGGAGGAAATACATGAGCAGTCCGCACATCGCTGCTGCAGCATTGGCAACTCTCTTGGTGGCCACAGCACCAGTCGCCTACGCCGAGACGGCTGCGAACAGCCGGACTATGGCCGCGACCGGAGGCGAGACCATGATCCAGCCGGATCAGATCCGCGCCAGCAAGATGATCGGCAGCGCCGTTTATGACGTTCAAAACCGCAGGATCGGGCATGTCAAAGACCTGGTGCTCGACCGTGACGGGCGAATCGCCTCGGTCGTCGTCGATGTCGGTGCCTTCCTGGGCATGGGCGGAAAATACGTCGCCGTCAACTTGCGGGATCTGAAGACCGATCATAATCGGCTGACCCTGGATATGACGAAGGAACAGCTCCAGCAGGCGCAAGATTACCGGCTGGAGAACCGCAATACCGGAGCCGGCACCTCAACCTCGCCGGTACACGGCGGACACCTGGGCAGCGGCCGGTAAGCCGCCAGTTCCTCGCAGTGACGCCCCCGGTCTGACCGGGGGCGTTTTCTTTGCCATGCTTACATTACAGCAATGACGGGGGCAATTTTGGTCGAAATCTGATCTAGAACCAACCGCGCCATTTGAACCACAGCAGCGGCAGAACGGCGCTGAGCGCGATTAGCGCTAGGCCGTAAGGATACCCCCAGGCCCAGTCGAGCTCCGGCATGTGCTTAAAGTTCATGCCATACATGCTGGCGACCAAGGTCGGCGGCACGCCGACGACCGAGACGATCGTCAGAACTTTGATGATGTTGTTCTGGTCGATGTTGATCAGCCCCAACGTAGCGTCGAGCAGCAGCTGGACTTTGTTGAGGAGGTGCGCGTCATAGTCGTTCAGCGAAGAGACGTCTTGGCGCAATGTCTCCAGCCGTGGTTTTACCTCGGGCGGCAGCCAGTCAGCGGCCATTGTCAAAACGAACGGCACGACGCGGGCGATCCCGAGGAGGCTATCACGGATCTTCGAAGCGAGATCGCCGTTATGGCCGACGCGGCGCAGGGTGACCCTGAGGTCGGCTTGTTCTATCGACCGGCGTCGCCTCAACGGCCCTGCCGGTCCGGCGCGAAACAGCCGGTGCGAGAGGGTGTCGAGCTCACTGGCGCTGCGTTCGAGCGCGTCGGCCAGCCGGTCGA
>VAZT01000491.1 GCA_005884825.1 Alphaproteobacteria bacterium | reverse complement strand
TTCGTCCGCGACGGGGTCATCTCGGGGGTCGGCAGCGTGTTGGTGTTCCTGCCGCAGATCCTCGCCTTGTTCTTCTTCATTCTGCTGCTCGAAGATTTCGGCTATATGGCGCGGGCGGCATTCCTGATGGACCGAATCATGGGCGGCGCCGGATTGCATGGCCGCGCGTTCATCCCGTTGCTGTCAAGCTTTGCCTGTGCCATCCCCGGGATCATGGCGACGCGGGTCATCTCCAGCCGCCGCGGGCGCCTAGCGACGATCCTGGTCGCGCCGCTGATGACCTGCTCGGCGCGCATCCCGGTCTACACCTTGATCATCGCCGCCTTTATTCCCGCGCGCACGGTATTTGGCTGGCTCAGCCTGCAGGGCGTCGTGATGTTCGGCCTCTACACGGCCGGCATCGCCAGCGCGCTCGGGATGTCCTGGGTCTTTAACCGCTTCTTGTGGCGACGGGAGTCGAGCGAGCCGTTCATGCTCGAATTACCCGACTACAAGCGGCCGGTATTGCGGAATATAGCGCTCGGCCTCGTGCAACGCGGCCAGATTTTCCTGAAGAGGGCCGGCACGACGATCTTTGCGATGATGGTCGTGATCTGGTGTTTGTGCTCGGTCCCGCCTGCACCACCCGATGCCGCCGAGCCGGCGATCAATTACAGTCTTGCGGCGCGCATCGGCCAAGTAATGGAGCCGGTATTGCGCCCGGTCGGCTTCAATTGGCAAATCGACGTGGCGTTGGTGCCGGGAATGGCGGCCCGCGAAGTCGCCGTCGCCGCGCTCGGGACGGTCTATTCGATCGCGGGCGCCGACGAAAATCCCGGCGAACTCGGCCGCGTCTTGACCGCACACTGGAGCCTCGGCACCGCCTTGGCGTTGCTCGCCTGGTATGTCTTCGCGCCGCAATGCGCGTCGACTTTGGGCGTCGTGCGCCGCGAAACCGCCAGCTGGAAGTGGACCGCCTTCCTCTTCAGCTACATGCTTGCGCTCGCCTATATCGCGGCGTTCGTCACCTACCATGCCGCCGTCGCGCTCGGCGCGGGTTAAACGGTCGCGATCGCGTTAGCCGGCGAGCCGACGGCGCCTGGGAGGCGCAGTGGCGGGGCGGTCAGAAGGAAACGCGAACGGTTGTTCGCACGCAGCCAATCGGCGAGATCGGAGAGGTGCCAAATCTCGCCGAGATAGACGCCGAGCTTGAAGAGGCAATGTGCATGCAACGGCAATGAGGCGCACTGGTCCTCGCTCTCGCAGGGGCGCGAAGGCATCTGCTCGACGGCACGGTTGTCGGAAATCAGCGCGACGACGCCTGATCGGGTGATCCAGTTGAGGAGCCGCTCGTCGCGCCCGTCGAGGCCGGCTCCGGGATTGGCGGCGAGGACCGCCGCGTCGGGGGTCTTGTTCATACCGAGGATCACCCGGTCATAGCCGGTGCGGAAGCACACGAGGTCGCCCTCCTCGACCTCGACTTTGTCGGCCTCCATGATCCGCATCAGCTGGTCGTAGCCGACAAAGCTCTCGCCGCGCCCGCAATGGCGCTCGAGGTCGATCATCACGCCGCGGCCCTGCATACCGTGCGCCGCCATCTGATCGATCGACAATTTGAGCGCGCCGACATGCTCGCCGCGCTCGACCGCGCCGCCGCCGCGATAGTCCATCGGCCCGATGATGTGCTCGCCGGCGCGGTAGCCATTGTAGAAGACGATCTCGGGCGTGCCGTCGCCATCGGCATCGAACAATTGCCCGACATGCGCGAGACTGTCCCACTGCGTCGAATACTGCAACGTCATCTCGACGATGTCGTCGCAGACCACGTCGATCAGTTTCGGGTCCTCGCGGGCGAGCGGGTAGGCGATGTAGGGCATCCCGTTACGCTTGTTGGCAATCAGGCGCGGCGGATGGCGGCGCGGGTTGACGACAGTGCCGCCCGGATAATCGAGCGGCAGGCTGAGGCAGAAGGTCCTGCCTTCCTTCACCTCGGCCACTCCCTTCAGGACCTTGTCCGGGGTCAACAGATTGAGCCGGCCGAGCTGATCGTCGGGGCCCCAATCGCCCCAGGTCGAGCCCGGCGGGCGGCGCGTCCAGCGTGGGTTTTCGGGCATCGTCAAATCCCCGCGTATGCTGTGAGACCCGGATTAATTCAGGTTAAGACCAGCTTGTCGCGTATGGAGGCGATCCTTCCAGCTCGTTTCCACCGCGATCACTTGCTGGGGTTCCATATCAGGTGAGACTCGTTGCAGGATCGAGAAGAGAAAATGCTCGGCGGCGCGGTTTCTCAAAAGCCTGTTTCCGCCATCTCCAGATGCCCCGTAATTTAACCAGCGGCCGTAGAGATTTTGTTAGCCATAAGCCGACCCGACGTAGCCTTTCCCGTCTGTGGTGTCGTGGATCAAATAGACCCCTCGCCACTGCTGCAACGCACCGATCCATCTGCTGGGCAGTTTTTGCAGTTCTGCCCAACTCAAGACTAAGCGCTCCCAGCTGGGCATGTCCCGATCGAGGACGCTATCTTCGAGAATAGCTTTGACCGCAAATCGACCCGGGCGGAGCCATCGGTCCCATCTGCGCCCCCCCGGCCATTCGAATATAAGCTTTCCCTT
>VAZT01000490.1 GCA_005884825.1 Alphaproteobacteria bacterium | reverse complement strand
TGCGCCAATAGCCGGTCGTCCCATTGGGCGAGCTCCGTCAAGCGGTTATCAGCAATCATAAAGGCGCGGAGCTGGGCTGGGCTCAGGTGGTCGAGGCAGAGGGTGGGCACCTCGGCGAGGCCAAGCACGCGACAGGCCGCCAGCCGACCGTGCCCGGAAACCACATTGAGCTCAGCATCGACCAGGACCGGAACATTAAAGCCGAATGTCTCGATGCTATTGGCGAGCTTACGAATTTGGTTTTTGCTGTGCTGACGGGCGTTAGCCGGATCCAGCTTCAACTCGCCGGTCGCTCGATAGACGATTTCGAGGCGCTGCTTACGCCGTTCGCTCCGATCAGGCGTTTTACTCATCAATAAAATCCTCAAGCTAATGGAGATGCCGCCGCGTTCTTTGGCATCTCATCGATCGTTTACGGTGTTCAATGACGCAGGGGGATTATGAACTCGACATACTTGGGAAAGCTACGGTGGAAATACGTGGGAATTGGGAAAGTGGCCCAGGTATTTCCCAGGTACTCCGCTAACGTCTATGCATCGGGGCGCCGCCACGCCGCGCCTCTCGAGAGGCCAGCTGGCGGCGCACTGCGCGCATTTCCTTTTCGCATATTCCTGACACCCGGCCGAATTGTCCCCGAAATACTCGCACCAACTCGACGCGGTTGGGCAGCTTTTGAATGTCCTCACCCCACCTTGACTGCGCCCAGTCGATCAGTTTGGGCAGCGGATCGCCCGTACACTCCCACTTGGCGACCTCCCGTGATGAATGTTCCTGCATTTGGCCTGGTGCACGGGACGCCTCGGCGTCGGCCAGCCTTACAGGTTTCCCGATCATGTGTTCGACGTAGTCGTACAGGTTGATGAGCAGATCGAACAGGATGACAGTCCCGGTTTTTTTGTCGATCGCATCCAGTCCTTCAAGCTCGGCCTCGATGAATTCGACCCGGTCCAAGCTCTCGTATGGTCCGCGCGGCGTCCTCCGGGCTTTGGTCCGCACCCCCGCAACGAGCCGCCCGCGGACCCGCTGTTGTGTCTCCAGGTAACGGCTATTGGCGCTATCGGACCGCAGGGCCGTTCTTGCTTGCTCGACGGCGTCGCGCCGCTGATCCGCGTCGGCACTTGCCTCGAGCGGAATTTCGATACGACGCGCAAGCAGCTGATTCGTCTTTATTACGAGCAAAGGTGTGGTCTCGGCGGTCAGGCCCGCCGCGAGTTCGATATCGCGCGTTAGCTCCAGAACGGCAGCCTGCTGGACGTTTAGCCAAGGACCATCGTTGGCCATCGGAACTCCCCCGTTCTACACACGCTTGCAGCAGCCGCGCAAAAATGGCTTTCTCCAGAACAGCCTCCTCAGCCACAGCTAATCCAGCGCCGCATCGTCGTGAGCGTTGGTCCCCACCGCACCCGATGCCCTTCCAGACAATCCGGGTAAAGGAGAAGACTGCGTCAAAAGCCCTCCTCGCAAACTTGATGCCTGCTGTCCCCAACGGCTCACCAACATCTTGCGCCCTGCTGTTTGCTGTACACAACACGTACCACAACCGGCTGAAATCACTAATCCTTTTTTGCTCGGCTTCCGCGGCGGCGCTGCAAACCATAGTCTCAGCATTTGCCCCCCGCTGGTAAATAATTGTATATCCGGATGAACAAAAAAACATCGGATCAGTTTTAGGCTTTCAGCCAAAACCGCTGTCTCAGATTGAATTTAGCTCGATGCCGTAAATCTCGATCTCAACCATTCTGCCATGGGGTCAAATATTCTTGACGGCAGCAAAAGTAATGCCCTCCTTGACCCTGGTGTTGTTGACTACAGGGTCTCAATATTTTCTTGCTCGCTGGCGAGTTGAATACCTGGCCGACCACATCGCGAGTTAAATTGCCTCGTGGTCGCGGCGGCTCGGGCAAATCGCGCGGCTGCTCGCAGGCGCCAAGACCTGCAGAGCCTCACGCGACGCGAGTTCTGAGGCCATCGTTGTTAACCGGTCACGATGCACGCAACGATATGCCTAGGAGCACCGCAGCCATCAATCCGCTGATCGCGGCCAAGCCTGCCTGCGCCGAAAGCAAGCTCCAGATCCCCGCGCCCCCCTTTCTTCACGTGCGCCGTCGGCAGCCTGCGGATTCCGGTGATCGTGATCAGCCATTCCGGCCGAAGGTGATCACTGATTCCGGCGATCGTGATCACGCTGTCACGCGGCCGACAGGGTCGGCGTGAGGGTCGCAGCAAGCTGCGCCGTCGACACGAATACAGGTTGCAAAAAAGGGTGGTGCCGGTCAAGGCGGCAGAGGATCGTCCACGGAGTCCACGGAGGGGACCCGCGCGCG
>VAZT01000640.1:898-5851 GCA_005884825.1 Alphaproteobacteria bacterium | reverse complement strand
GGCTGGCGGTATTGCCTGGGACTGGCTGGACGGCCGCCGCATCTGGTTGCGCGCCAGGATGTCGACGATTTCCTGGTATGGGCAACGCTCGGGGTCGTGCTCGGCGGGCGGATCGGATACGTTCTCTTTTACAAGCCGGGCTATTATATCTATCACCCGATCGAGGCGCTTTACGTATGGCACGGTGGGATGTCGTTCCATGGCGGCGCTCTCGGCGTGACCATCGCGATCATTTTGTTTACCCGTGCCCGTCAAATACCGCTGTTTGCCTTCTCGGACATCATAACCGAGGCGATCCCGATCGGCCTTTTCTTCGGCCGCATCGCAAATTTCATCAATGGCGAGCTGTATGGGCGGCCGAGCAACGTCCCTTGGGCGATGATCTTCCCGAATGGCGGCCCGGTGCCGCGGCATCCGAGCCAGCTTTACGAAGCCTTCTGCGAGGGCATTCTGCTGTTTTTGGTACTCTTCGCCGCCGAGCGGCTCCATGCGAGGCAGCGCCCGGGGGTGGTCACGGGATTGTTTCTGGCGGGTTACGCCGCCGCCCGGATGTCGGGCGAACTGTTCCGGCAGCCGGACCCGCAGTTGGGTTTCCTGATTTTCGGTACGACAATGGGCCAGCTCTTGTCGATCCCGGTGCTGATCGCCGGCATCCTGATCATCGCCTGGGCGCTGCGCGCGCCAGCCCCTGCCCGGTCGTGAGCGAGGAAATCGCCGACAAGATCGTCAGGCGGATCCGCGCCGAGGGCCCGCTGACGGTTGCCGCCTATATGGCCATGGCGCTGCACGATCCGGAGGGCGGGTACTATGCGAGCCGCGGTCCGATCGGCGCGGCGGGCGATTTCACGACTGCACCCGAGATCAGCCAAGTTTTCGGCGAGCTGATCGGGCTGTGGTGCGCCGAGCTGTGGGATCGGGCCGGCCGGCCGGATCCGGTAATCTTGGCCGAATTGGGGCCCGGCCGCGGCGTCTTGATGAGCGACCTGCTGCGGGCCGCCGGCACCGTGCCGGAGTTTCGCCGCGCCTTGCGCGTCTTTCTGGTCGAGACGAGCCCGGTGCTTCGCGCGGAACAGGAACGACGCCTCTGCCAAGCGCGACCGGCATGGGTGAGGCGTGTCGAAGAGCTGCCGGACGGCCCGATGCTGATGGTGGCCAACGAGTTCCTCGACGCGCTGCCGATCCGGCAGTTCGTCCGCGGAGTCGGCGGCTGGTCGGAACGAATGGTGACGGTGGATCCCGAGAACCACCTGGTCTTTGTCGATGGTCCCGAAAGCCCAGTGGCAAGCCTCCTCGTTCCCGGCGCCATGAGGCATTGTGCGCCCGGTACGATCGTGGAGATTTGCCCGGCGGCCCTCGCCTTGGCGGGCGCGCTCGGTTCTCGACTGGCGCGCCAGCCCGGTGCTGCACTGTTTATCGATTTTGGTTACTTCCCGACTGCGCCCGGATCGACCCTGCGCGCGCTCCAATATCATCGCCCGGTTTCCGCGCTCGCCGCGCCGGGGACCGCCGATCTCAGCGCCCATGCCGATTTCGCGGCCTTTGCCGAGGCCGCTCGGACTGCCGGCGCCGAAATTCAGGGGCCGATCGGCCAGGGCCGGTTTCTCACAGCGCTCGGCGCCGGCCTGCGGCTCGCTGCACTGAGCGCGCGAGCCGAGCCCGCCCAGCGGTGGTCTCTCGAAGGCGGTGTGAGGCGTTTGCTGGATCCGGGTGAGATGGGCGACTTGTTCAAGGCGGTGGCGCTGGTTTCGCCGGGCCTCGCATCGCCGGCGGGCTTTGGTCTTGGCATCGACCCCGATGAGCCAGCGAGGCGATGATTACCGTCGATCTTCTCAATCACGATCCCGGAATACGCCACGCCTTCTTTACCCGTGAAGGAGGGGTCAGCGGCGGTTGCTTTGAATCGCTTAACTGCGGTTTCGGATCGGGCGATGCAGCCGAGAGAGTTGCGCAGAACCGTGCCATTGCAGTGGAGCGGCTGGGCTTTTCGCCCGATCGTCTGGTGACCTGCTATCAGATCCACAGCACCACGGTGGTAACAGTGGAAAGGCCCTGGCGGCGTGATGCCGCGCCGCAGGCCGATGGCTTGGTCACGCGCGGCTCCGGCATCGCCCTTGGCATCCTTACTGCCGATTGTGCCCCCGTCCTGTTGGAGGATGCAGTCGCCAGGGTCATCGGTGCGGCGCATGGCGGCTGGCGCGGCGCGCTCGGCGGCATCGTCGAAGCTACTCTCGACCGGATGGAGGCCTTGGGCGCAAAGCGGGCCCGCATTCGCGCCGGCATCGGCCCGTGCATAGCCCAGACCTCGCGCGCGCCGGGGTCGCGACGATCGAGCGAGCTCCTCACGACACGGTCGCCGATGACACGCATTTTTTCAGTTATCGGCGCGCCTGTCTGCGCGGCGAGCCGGTATATGGCCGCTCGCTCTCGGCAATCGCGCTTAGCGCTTAAGTCGCGCGACCTTGGACCGGTACTCATATCTCTCGCTGTAAGTGGCTCATTCGATCGCGTTCGGCCCGATCCGGCTTCTCGGCGCGATGCTCGCCTCGCTGCTGCCGACGGCGGGCTGCCAGCCGCTGCCGCACCCGTTTGCCGACGATGTGCCGCGGCGAGGCGCGCCGATCTTGGCCTTGCGCGACAGCACCAGTGTCGCGATCGCTCCGATCGAAGGGCTGCCTCGGGCAACAGCCGAAAAGCTCGGACCGGCAATGGCGAGCGCATTGCAGGAGCGGGAGATCGCGGCGAGCGACAAGACCGCGAGCATCGGCAGCTATGAGCTCGTCGGCAGGATACAGAAAATGCCGCCGTCGCAAGGCAAAGCCGCGCTGGTCGTGCTTTGGGAATTGCGCGACCCGTCGGTCCGGCGCATCGGCGAACGCGCCGAGCGGCGCGATGCTCCGGCCGGCGATTGGGATGCCGGAAATGAGGATGCGGTCGCGCGCTTGGCGGCAGCCGGCGCAGCCCAAGTCGCGGCGTTGCTGCAAGACGACGCTCCGGGCGAGGCCGAAATTGGCGGGCGTACGCGACTCTTGATCGGCGCCATAGCGGGCGCACCAGGAGATGGTAATCAGGCGCTGGTTACCTCGATTACCGAGATCTTGAAGAAACAGGATCTGGCAATTGTCAGCGATCCTCAGGCCAAGGCGGACCTCGTGCTCGATGCGGACGTAGCCGTCGAGAAGCCGAAAGGTGGAAAGCAGAACGTCAAGATCGTCTGGCATGTGCGCCGCAAGGACGGCGGCGAGATTGGTACCGTTGGACAGGAAAACGACGTCCCTGCCGGTCTCCTCGACGGCGCTTGGGGCGATGTCGCGTACATGGTCGCAGTATCGGCGCAAGAGGGGATCATGCAGCTCGTCGCGCGCGGCGCACCACAGCCGGCTGGGAAATCCTGAGCGCCACCGGAGGAGGGCTCGAAAGGCCGCCGCCTCGGCGCATTCACTTGGTTGTTTCGACCGCCTCCTGCCGACGCCGAGCCGGTCCATCCTTGCCCAAAACACACGGACGACCCATCCTGGGGCCCCACAACGGGGAAGTAGCTGCACAACTGGCTCGAGCTACGTACCGTAGATGTCGGGGGGTTGCTGGCGCAAGGATTGCACCGGCGCGGTCTCGAACGGGTCGCCTGAAGGGAATGGTTTCGGAAGCAGCAGCCAAGCAGGCATACAGCCGGCCGTGTTCCACCTCGGCGACTTTTCAAAATGCGGCCGTGCATTCTTGGGTTAGCCGGCAACCGAATTGTCCCTCCGACTCCCAAGGTTGCCTGCGCGTTGCCAACCTGTTACAAGCCCGTGAATGAAGCCGCCGGGCCGAACCCGTCGGCACGGCGGTTGTTGTTCGGATATGAAGATCCTCGCCTGCAACGGCAATCGGCCGCTCGCCGAAGCGATTTCGGTCTGTCTCGACCTGCCGCTGACCAAAGCGAGCGTGCGCCGCTTCTCGGATATGGAGGTGTTCGTCGAGGTTCACGAGAACGTGCGCGGCGAAGACGTCTTCGTGATCCAGCCGACTTCCTACCCGGCCAACGATCATCTGATGGAATTGCTGGTGACGCTCGATGCACTGAAACGCGCGTCGGCACGTCGAATCACCGCTGTCATCCCCTATTACGGCTACGCTCGGCAGGACCGCAAAACCTCGTCGCGATCGCCGATTTCAGCCAAGCTGGTTGCCAATCTGATCACCGCCGCCGGCGCCGACCGGGTGCTCACCCTCGACCTCCATGCCCCGCAGATCCAGGGGTTTTTCGACATCCCGGTCGATAATCTCTACGCCTCGCCGGTGCTGGTGAAGGACATCGGCGAAAGCCTGGCCAAGCGGGACCTGGTCATCGTCTCGCCCGATGTCGGCGGCGTGCTGCGCGCCAGGGACATTGCTCGCCGTCTCGACGCCGATCTCGTCATCGTCGATAAGCGTCGCGAACGCGCGGGCGTCTCGGAGGTTGTGAATATAATTGGCGACGTCGATGGGCGATGCTGCATCCTCCTCGACGACATCGTCGACACCGCCGGGACGCTGTGCAACGCCGCGGTGGCTCTGGTGGAAGCGGGAGCCTCCAGGGTCTATGCCTACGTTACCCACGGGGTACTGTCGGGGAATGCCGTGCCGCGGGTTGCCGGGTCGCCGATCGAGATGCTGGTCATCACCGACAGCATCGTCGCAACCGACGCGGTTCGCGCGGCGCCCAACATCCGACAGTTGACCATCGCCCCTTTGATGGCCGAGGCGATGCAGCGGATCAGCGAGGAGCGATCGGTATCCAGCCTGTTCGACTGAGTTCCGAACCGCTGCGGCATGAGAGTGGCAGGCGTCCGGGCGCTGGCATTAAACCTATCCCGTCTTATCTTAAAGCCGGCTTATCTTGAGTTGGCTCACTATCCGCCGTTGTTGAGGAGCGACCAATGCCCGAGATCACCACCCTGAGCGCCGAGCCGCGCGCCCGCGCCGGAAAGGGAG
>VAZT01000640.1:0-874 GCA_005884825.1 Alphaproteobacteria bacterium | reverse complement strand
CAGGGTCGACGGGGTCGTCCACCGCACCTTGCCGCGCGACGTGCAATACCATCCGGCAACCGATGCGCCGCTGCACGTCGACTTTATGCGGCTCGGCAGTCATGCACGGGTCACGGTAATGGTGCCGGTCGTCTTCACCAACCCGGAAATGTCGCCTGGCATCCGCCGCGGCGGCATTCTCAATATTGTCCGCCATGGGATCGAACTGAACTGCCCGGTGGATCGCATCCCCGACCATCTTGTCGTCGAGCTGAACGGGCTCGAAATCGGCGACAGCCTCCACATCAGCAAGGTCGTCATGCCGGAGGGCTGCCGGCCGACAATCACCGACCGCGACTTTACGATCGCCACCATCGCCGCGTCCTCGGCGGTGCGTGAAGAAGCTGCGGCGGCCGCAACCGCGGCGCCGGCCCCCGAGGAGCCGGCGGCAAGTTAGTTCTCACGCCACCGCCTGTGCTGCGTCCACGGTCAACCGCCGGATGCGCTTAGTTGTCGGTCTCGGCAATCCCGGTGCCCGCTACGCCCGCAACCGTCACAACATCGGCTTCATGGCGGTCGAGGCAATTGCCCGCAGGCACCGTGCCGCCGGATTCCGCAATCGTTTCAAGGGTGAACTCGCGGAGGCCTCGATCGGCGGCGAGCGGGTGCTGCTGCTGAAGCCGCAGACCTTTATGAACGCCTCCGGCGAGGCGGTCGGCGAGGCGGCGCGGTTTTTTAAGCTCTTGCTTTCGGACATCATCGTCATACATGACGAAATCGATTTGCGGCCCGGCAAGCTGAGAGTAAAGCGCGGCGGCGGCAACGCCGGCCATAACGGGCTGCGGTCGATCGACGCCCTTCTCGGACCGGATTATTGGCGGGTGCGGATCGGGGT
>VAZT01000639.1 GCA_005884825.1 Alphaproteobacteria bacterium | reverse complement strand
GGAGAACGCCATGATCAATCGGGCCGCGACCTTGCGCCGGCTCCTCGCCGAGGAGCGCTTTATCGACATGCCCGTCGCCTATGACCCGCTCGGCGGTCGGCTGATCGAGAGCCTCGGGTTCAAGACCGTCTACAATGGCGGGTTTGTGACCGGCGGATCGCGCTGCACCTCCGAGCCGCTATTGACGATGGACGAGCAGGTGCGCGCTGCCGGCGATATCGCCAAGGCGGTCAACGTGCCGGTCGTCGCCGATGGCGGCGCCGGCTTCGGCGAGCCGCTGCACACGATGCGCACGGTCAAGGAATTCATTCATGCCGGCATCAGCGGGATCCACATCGAGGACCAGCTTTTTCCGAAGCGCGCGCATTACCACAAATACGTCGCGCATGTGATCCCGCGGGAGGACTTCGTCGACAAGATCAAATTCGCCTGCCGCCAGCGCGACGAGACCGACAAGGATTTCGTGATCATCGCGCGAAGCGATTCCTGCCGCTTCGAAGGGCTCGACGAAGCGGTGACGCGGATCAACATGGCGGCCGATGCCGGCGCCGATATGGGCATGATTTTCCCGCGCACGCCGGAGGAACTGCAGCAGGCGACAAAGCTCGCGAAGGTTCCGCTGGTCTATGTCCGCAGCCTCGGCAACCGAGACAACCGTCCGACCCCGAGCTCGAGGCAATTGGCCGAGATGGGCTACAAGGCCTGCATCGACGCCTTGCTGTACTTGCTGGTCAGCTTCCATCACACCAAGCGGGCATTGATGGAGCTGAAGCAGAACGGCGAGTATGGCGGCCTCAGCCAGGACGAGTGCGTCGCCGCCCGGCACGAAATCGAGACGCTGGTCGGCCTCGACCAGTTCTATGAGGTCGAAGAGCAAACGGTTGAAGACAAGAAGTGGGGTGATCGATAATGAACTGGACCGAACGGCGCGAGCGCTTTCGCGCAATCCTTGCCGGAGACCGCTGCGTGCATCCGGGATCCGTATATGACGCGATCTCGGCGCGCATCGCCGAGGATCTCGGCTTCGAAGTCGGCATGTTTTCTGGCTCGATCGGGTCGATGTCGGTGCTCGGCGCGCCCGACCTCGTCGTGCTGACCTTGACCGAATTCGCCGCCCAGGCGTACCGCATCTGCCGCGCCGGTAATTTGGCATTGCTGGTCGACGCCGACCACGGCTACGGCAATGCGCTCAATGTGCGCCGCACCGTCGAGGAATTGGAGACGGCCGGCATCTGCGCGATGTCGATCGAGGATACGGTATTGCCGCGGCCCTATGGATCGGGCGGCAAGCCGAGCTTGAGCTCGGTCGAAGAGGGCGTCGGTAAGATGAAGGCGGCCTTGTCGGCGCGCCAAGACAAGAACCTCGTCATCGCCGGACGCACCAGTGCGCTGGCGATCGCCAACCTCGACGAGACCTTGAAGCGCGCCAAGGCCTATGAGGCGGCCGGGGTCGACGCTGTGTTCCTCGCCGGCGGCGTTACCGTCGAGGCAGTCGAAGCGGTGGTTTACGACACGCTGAAGGCGCTACGCGACGGTGTCCCGCCACGCGATCTGAAGAACATCGCCTCACCCGAGCTGATGCGGCAAGTCACCCGCGCCGACGACTATCAGCAATGGACGAAGGACTTTCTCGGCGGGGGTTAAGCATAACTTCTCTCAACGCGGCGCCGGGGCGAGCGGGTCGAAGGGGTCGTCGGCCGGCGCAAATTCCGCTCCGTTGAAGCCCATCGCAGCGAGAAACGCGTCCCGCACTTCCGGCGGCTGGCCGGTCTGGAAGATATAGCCTTCGAGGCTGCGCCGGGTGACCGGGTCGCGCAGCATCTCGGCGCGCGTCAGTCCCTCGCCGAGCGGCCAGCGGTCGGCGACCGGCAGGCGGATGGAGCGGTTTCGCGCCGGGTCCCGGATCACCGCCTTGGGGTCTTCGCCTCTAGCGACCGCGTCGAGGTCGCGCAGGAAGCGGCGGCGGATCATGACGATGCCGCCGTCGCTCGGGCCGAGATATTCCCGGCTGCGGTCGGCGATCCTCCCTTGTCCGACCCAGGTCACGAAATCCTGGTTCATCACGTGGCTGGTGATCCAGCGCCCGGTCTTTTCGTCGGCAATCGGCCCCTGCCAAGTCGGGATCCGCTCCTGCACATAGGGCTCGCGCTCTTTCGGCACGCGATTGAAGGCCCAGGTGATGCTCAGCGTATTCTCGTCGTCGATCGGCACGCGGTATTCGATGTGATTGCCGGTAAAGAGCGCATTCGGCCACAGGCAGACGCGGCCGATCGTCCACAGCTCGTCACGCTCGCTGGTGTCGGAGCGGATGCGCTTGTATTGGAAGCCGTACTCGAACTCGCTGAAATCGACCTTGACGTGGTGAGGCGCGTAAGGGCCGGTCCTCCCCTTCAATCGCAGGCCCCAATTCGAATGGGTCCATTCGAAATGCACCGGGTCGATCGAATTCTCCTGGCACTGGAACCAGTTGCACGGGATCTCGGCCTTGACGATCTGGCGGAAACCGTTCGGCCACGAGAAGAATTCCCAATCCGGCACCAACGGCCGCGGCTCCGGCCCGAGATAGGCCCATATGAGCCCGCCCAATTCGGCGACCGGGTAGGCCTTGATATGGACCGCGTCCCTGAGGCGCGCCTCGGGATGCGCCACATCCTCATAGGGTTGCGCAAGGCAGCTTCCCGCTTCGTCATAGAGCCAGCCATGGTAGTTGCAGCGCAACCCGCGCGCCTCGACATAGCCATAGCTGAGATCGGCCCGGCGATGCCGGCAATGCCGGTCGATAAGGCCCCAGTGCTCCCCGAGATCTTTGTAGAGCACGAGGTCTTCGCCTAAGAGCCGCACCGGCTTCGTGCCCGGCCGGTCGAGCTCGCTGGCGCCGGCAATCGGCCACCAGTACCGGCGCAACAGATCGCCCATCGGCGTCCCGGTGTCGGTCTGTGTCAGCAATTCCCAGCGGCTGCGAGGCTTGTGCATGCGGTCTTGCGTCACCGAGGGCCTCCGCTTGTCATGGTAATGGAAACCGTGCTGGTTACACGTGGCGCGTGCGCTCGCGCTCCCATCGGTCACAGCGATCGGGCGCTAGCGCGGCAGCGGGTTGCCCTTGGTCTCGCGGCCGAGCAGCATCGCCAGGATGCTGAGCAGAGCAAAGCAGGTCATGAAGGCCGTCACCCGGTTGAAGCTGCCGCCGAACGCGCCGACCAGGAGCCCGGCGACCAACGGGCCGAAGCTGGTGATGATGCGGGCGCTGCCGGTGCAGAACCCGACCGCGGTCGAGCGGATATGGGTCGGGAACAGCTCGGGCAGGTAGACCGCGTAGCCGGAGAATACGCCGAATACAAAGAAGCCGAAAATCGGCAGGACGACCGGGTACCACGGCTCGTAGGCGGGAAGGGCGAGGTAGAGGATGAGGCCGAAGACGATCGTGCCGGCGCTGTAGAGGATCACGGTCAGGCGGCGGCCGATGATGTCGCAGATGAAGCCAAAGACAATGTAGCCGCAGATGCCGCCGAGGCTCCACAGCATGATGCCGCGGCTGACGAACGGCACCGCGGCGGTGGCGTCGGCGGCGCCGCTCTTCTGCGCCATCAAGGACAGGATCGTCGGCAGCCAGATATTGGTGGTCCAGATCGCCAGCAGCGAGCCGAGGCCGAACAATACTCCGACCATTGTGTTGTAGCCGTGTTCCTTTGAGAACAGCTGCAAGGGCACAAAGCGCATGAACTCACGGTCGCCGGCTTCGCTGCGCAACCCCGCGGCGCCGGCGCGGCGGCGCTCCCGCACATCGGCGAAGCGCTCCGGATCGAGCATCCGGCCGCGCATGACCGCGAGAATGACCGCCGGCACGACGCCAACAAAAAACACGTAGCGCCAACCATACGGGCCGACGAGGCCGTAAGCCCAGGCGCCGATGAAGGTGCCGAGTGCGCCGCCGGTCATCATTATCGCTGCGATCTTGGCCCGGTGCGTCTCGGCCAAGGTTTCGGCGAGCAATGGGATCCCCACCATCAGTTCGGCCCCGGTGCCGAGCCCGGCGATAAACCGGTAGATCGCAAAATCGAGAATGCCTTGCGAGAGGCCTTGCAGTCCGGTGAAAACGCTGTAGAGCGCAATGCTGAACGCGAGCGTGCGCACTCGGCCGATATAGTCGGCGAGGATCCCGAACAGAAACCCGCCAAAAGCCCAACCCAACAACCCAGCCATGCTGAGAAGGCCGCCGTATTTGCCGATATCGGCCAGCGGTGGATTGCCGCCCAGCAGTTCGGTCATAGCCGGCTTCAGCACCAGCGAGTAGAGCCCGAAATCAGCCGCGTCGAGCGTCCAGCCGAGCCACACGACGAGAAAAACCAGCCATTGATACCGGCTGACCGCCCGCAGGCCGCCAATTTGCGCTACGGCTACCCCGCCCTTGTCCACCGGCCACCTCCCACTTGTTCAGGCTAAAGCGTTGATCGTCGGAGCGGGTCCGACGGGATTGATCATGGCTCATGAACTCGCGCGCGATGGGATCCAATGCCGCCTAATCGACAAGGCCCCGCACCGCGCGATGGAGTCGCGGGCGATCGCTATCCACTCGCGAACCGTCGAGGCGTTCGAGCTGATGGGACTCGCCGACGCTTTCCTGAGCGCCGGTCACCGCATCGGCGGGGTCAACGTGTACGGCGAGAGCGGACGCATCGCCCACGCGGCGTTCGGCATGCTGGAAACGCGATATCCGTTTGTCCTCGGGGTGCCGCAAGACCAAACGGAACGCATTCTCGAGGAGCGTCTCGCCCGGCTCGGGGTGCGGGTCGAGCGCAGCACCGAGCTGGTTTCGCTGGCACAGCGCGAGTCGGGCGTCTCGGCCCGCCTGCACACCGGAGACCGAGTCGAGGAACTCGAGACTGATTGGCTCCTCGGCTGTGACGGGGCGCACAGCACAGTTCGCGAGCAGCTGGGAATTTCTTTCGCGGGCGCCACCTACCCGGAGCATTTCGTTCTGGCCGATGTGAAGATTGCCGGCGACCTCGACCATGCCGAGGCGCAGGTCTGGTTGCAACGTGACGGTGCACTGGCGTTTTTCCCGCTGCCGGAGGATCGCTGGCGGCTCATCATCATCAATTCGCCGCCCGACTGGCATGACCAGCCCAGCCTTGCGCAATGCCAGGCATTGGTCAATGAGCGCGGTCTCGACGGTCTCCGGCTCGGCGATCCGCGATGGACGGCGGTATTCCGCATCCACCGGCGAGAGGCTGCGCGTTTTCGCGAGGACCGGGTGTTTCTGCTCGGCGACGCCGCGCACATCCACAGCCCGGTCGGCG
The DNA here is from genome assembly GCA_005884825.1 of Alphaproteobacteria bacterium. Taxonomy (GTDB): domain Bacteria; phylum Pseudomonadota; class Alphaproteobacteria; order ATCC43930; family CGMCC-115725; genus AP-15. The sequence goes on along the minus strand of VAZT01000639.1, from coordinate 3,540 downwards.
GCCAAGGAATGAACATGGGCATTCAGGACGCGTTCAACCTCGCCTGGAAACTGAGCCTGGTTTTGCGGAACGGGAAGGATCCGCAGCTGCTCGACAGCTACGAGGCCGAGCGCAAACCGGTAGACGAAGCGGTGATCCGGCAGACCGATCGCGCTACCCGCCTCGTCTCCTTGCGCGGCTCGGTTACCCGCTTTGTCCGCGACCATCTGATGTCGTTCCTGACGCAGATCCCTACTGTGGTGGAAAAGCTCGGCGAGGGACTCTCGGGGCTTGCGGTCAATTACCGGCGCAGCCCGATCGTCGAGGAACGCGGCGCTGGAATGGGCGGCCCCGCCGCGGGTGACCGGGCGCCCGATGCGCCGCTCGTCGCCGCCAAGAGCGGGGCGCCGGTGCGCCTCTACGACCTCTTCGCCGAGCACCGCCATGTGCTGCTGCTCCTGGGCAATGGCGGCGACGCCTTGCCGCCCCCTCTGCCTCGCTTTCCGGAAACCGTCTTTGCGGCGTATCGCGTCGCCGCGCCCGGGACATCGGGCGGCGATTTTATCGACCGCGAGGGTGTAGTCGCGAAGCGCTACGGGTCCGCGCCGGGCGTGTATTTGATACGTCCGGACGGTTATGTCGGCTTTCGCTGCGACTGGCGCACGGTTTCCACGAGCCTACCGAACTACCTCGCAACGTTTCTCTCGTCGGCTGCCTTGGGTTGAGCGGCCGGCTCAGCGTCGGCGCCGGAGGACCTGTTGGACCGCTCGGGTACCGGCGCTCGCCGCTGCGCCATCGAAGGGCCGGTGACGACGTCGAAATCGCTGTGGGACATGGGGCTGACCTCCTTTTGAAAGAGGCCGCTCCACACTCGGCGACGTTCGGATAACGAGAAGCTGAAACGCGAAAGCCGCCTCGGGTGGGGCGGCTTCGCTGGGCTTGGCCCGTCCGATCCACGCCTTCGAGAGAGGCTTGGATGCGCGGATCAAGCCCGCAAGACGACTTTAGGTTGACTTTTCCGGGGCGCCAATCGATTAACGGGTGCCTGACTGAGCCGTTACGACGGCATCGGGCCCATGAAATCGCGCTTGCCGATCTCGACGCCGAGACTGCGCAGGATGTTGTACGCCGTCGTCGTATGGAAATAAAAATTCGGCATCGCGAAGTGATAGAGGTAGTTCTGGGCGCGGAAATTGCGCGGCTGGCCGCCGGCGGTGATGGTGACCTGCTGGTCCTCCCTTCCGTCGAGCTGGCCGGCCTTGAGGCCCTTCAAGAAATCGATGGTCGCGCGTTCTCTTCCCACTTATGGGCGCTCGCGTGCGCCTCGGCCTTTTCGATCACGCCCTTCAGGCCGCCGAGCAGCTGCAGGAATACGGGCACTGACGCATGATACATGGAGATCGGCATGGCATGGTCCTCCTCGGTCGTTGCTGACGTTGATGCCGCGCGGATCTTAGCGGGCGGCGCGAAGCGCGTGAAGACCCCTACCGAACTAACGCAAGCTGGAGTTAAGAGGAATCTTTACCTTGCTGTGGCTCGATGCTCCGTCCTTCTCGGAGCCCCGAAGTTTGATCACCCTGTTCTCCACCGATCCCCGTCGCCGGTGCCGAGCCACCACAATCGAGATCGTCGCCGTCGGCGTCATTGTCATTCTGGCGATGTGGACGACAGTTGCGGCCTCGATCACGACCGCAAGAGAGGCGGCGATGGATCGCACGCGGTCAGAAGGGCGTAACCTCGCGGCTGCCTTCGCCGACGAATTGACCCATATTCTCGGCGGCGTCGCCGGCGCGATGGAGATCGTCGCCCAACGCATGCGCACCGCGCGCGGGGGCTTCGATATTCATGCCTGGGCGCGAGAGATCCCATTGCTGTCGAACGCGACGATGCAAGCGGGAATCATAGGGCCGGATGGCAGGCTCGTCTCGACCACGCTCGACCCCGCGCCGGAGCCGATCGACCTCAGCGACCGCGAGCACTTCCGTATCCATCTCGATGGCCGATTTCAGGGTATCTTCATCGGCAAGCCGGTGACCGGGCGCGTCTCGCACCAGATCACGATCAACGTGACGCGGCGCGTCGACGCCGAGGACGGCACCTTTCTCGGCGTCGTCGTGTTCGCGCTCCCGCCTGCTAATCTCACCACCCTCAACACATCGGTCGATCTGGGTCCCCGCGGCAGCATCACCCTGATCGGGCTGGACGACATTGTGCGGGCCCGCTTTACCGGCGAAGACCCGCACGGGCTGGCCGGCGTCGGTCAGCGGCTCGAACATCCCTGGGCAGCCACCATCCCCGAAAATGGCGAGGGGATGTTTATCAAGGAAAGCGTTTTCGATCACATCACGCGGCTCTTCAGCTATCGCCGCGTCGGGGATTACCCGCTAGTCGTCACAGTCGGTTCCGACCTCGCCGAGGCGCTTGCGGCATCTCGTGAGCATGCCAGGGTGATCGCCGCGATCGCCGGCTTGGCAACAATTTTGCTCGCGGGCCTCGCAGCGTATCTCATTCGCGAGATCCGCCAGCGCACCTCGCACGAGATCGCGCTGGCTGACGAGCGCGACAAGCTTCAGGCTGCCAGTGACCACCTGAAAGCCGATATTGCCCTTCGAAAGGAGGTCGAACAGAAGCTCCGGGAGATACAAGCGACCTTGCGCGACGCGGTCGACAGCATTTCCGAGGGGTTCGTGATCTATGATCGCAATGATTGTTTTGTGATGTGCAATGAGCCCTATCTGCGACTGTATCCGAAGGCGGCGCGCCTGCTGGTGCCGGGAACGCCATTCGAGGAAATCGTTTGGGCCAATCTCGACGCCGGCTGGTTTGCAGATGCGGTCGGGTGCGAACCGGAGTGGCTCGCCAATCGGATGAACACTTTCAATCGGCCGTCCCGGCTAATAGAGCAGCCGCTCGCCGACGGTCGGTATGTGATGATCTCCTTGCGCCGCATGCAAAATGGCGGAATCGCGGCGTTGCACATCGACATCACCCACATGAAACTCACCGAGGACCAGCTTCGGCAGAGCCGGGATAATCTCAATCGCGCCCAGCGGCTCGCCAAGATCGGCAGCTTCAACCGCGATTTCCAGACCGGAGAGGTGAGCGGGTCGGAGGAGTTCTACCGAATATTCGGGTTCGATCCGCAGCTGCCGCCGCCGGCGAAGGAAGAGTTCCTGCCCCTCATTCATCCGGATGACCGCGCAGGATACGAAGCCTCGATGACTGCTTCCGAGCAAGGCCTCCAAACTTCACCGTTAACATACCGCTTTCGGTGTTACGACGGGTCGATGAAATGGATTTACACAGAGATCGAAACGATTTTCGACGACGAAGGCAATCCCGTCCGGCGGATTGGGACGATCAGGGACGTGACCGAAACGCGTCTGGTCGAGGAGCGCCAAAGAGAGCTGGAGCGCCAGCTGCTTCATTCGCAGAAGCTCGACGCGCTCGGTACCCTGGCGGGCGGTATCGCACATGATCTCAATAACACTCTGATGCCGATCCTTGCGCTGTCGCAGTTGCTGATGCAGCAAATGCCGGAAGGCAGCAGCGAAAGGGAGG